>NZ_JBSFDP010000009.1:0-258493 GCF_053593975.1 Streptomyces sp. NPDC002004 | reverse complement strand
AAATGTCAAGACATCGAGTGTTGTTTTGGCGCCACGTGGGCAAATTTTTTATACACACCGCCGAACGGGGCGCGGCGGGGTTCCGCATCCCGGATGCGGAACCCCGCCGTCGTCGGCAGGTGCGGCGGACCGGAGTCAGGCCACCGGCGCGTCCACGCGCTCCACCTTCTGGGTCCCGTTGAGGGTCCGGTACGAGCGGGTCCAGGCCGACGTCGCGTTCGGGTCGGTGCGGTCGGACAGTACGTAGTAGTCCATCTGCGAGCGCTCGGGCGTGACATCGAGGACGCCGTAGCCGTGGGAGTCCATGTCGAGCCACTTCACATGGCGGTTGGCGGCCTTGATGGCGGTCTGCGCGACGAGCGAGACGGTGTGCGGCGCGACGTGCAGAATGTCGTCGAGGTTGTCCGACGTCACCGAGGTGACCACGAACTCCGTGGCCGTGGAGCCGGACAGCGGGTACGTCGCCGCGGTCAGGGGCACGTCGTTGGCCCACGCCATGTGGATGTCGCCGGTCAGGAAGACCGTGTTGCGTATCGCGTTGTCGTGCAGATGGGCGAGGAGTTCCTTGCGGTCGTGCGTGTAGCCGTCCCACTGGTCGACGTTGACGGCGAGGCCGCCCTCGGGCAGGCCGAGCAGCTTGGCGAGCGGGGCCAGCAGGTAGTCGGGGAGCGCGCCGAAGGCGACCGGTGAGATCATCACCGAGTTGCCGACCAGCCGCCATGTCGTGTCGGAGGCCGCCAGACCCGACTTGAGCCAGTCGAACTGGGCGCGGCCGATGATCGTGCGGTCGGGCGAGTCGACCGCGCCGCTGCCGACGCCCGCCTGCTGCGAGCGGAACGAGCGCAGGTCCAGCAGGTGCAGATCGGCCAGCTTGCCGAAGCGCAGCCTGCGGTAGGTGGTGCCCGCGACCGACGGCCGCACCGGCATCCACTCGAAGTAGGCCTGCTTCGCCGCGGCCTGACGGGCCGACCAGTCGCCCTCGGTGCCGGGCGTGTGGTTCTCGGCGCCGCCCGACCAGGCGTCGTTGGCGAACTCGTGGTCGTCCCAGATCGCGATCAGCGGGTGCGCGGCGTGCAGCGCACGGACGTCGGCGTCGGTCTTGGTGACGCCGTGCCGGGTCCGGTAGTCGGCCAGTGTGATGATCTCGTGCGTCGGCTGGTGCTGCCGGACGACGTACTTCGCCGCCGGGTACTCGCCCGTCTTGTACTCGTAGATGTAGTCCCCGAGGTGGAGCACCGCGTCCAGGTCCGTGCGGGCGGCGAGGTGCCGGTACGACGAGTAGTAGCCCGCCTCCCAGTTGGAGCAGGAGACCACACCGAACCGGACGCCCCCGGTGTCCGCGTCGTGCGCGGCGGTGGTGCGCGTACGGCCCACGGGGGACTCGACGTCGCCCGCGCGGAAGCGGAAGTAGTAGACGGTGGCCGGGTTCAGGCCCCTGACGTCGGCCTTGACGGTGTGGTCGGACGCGGCCGTCGCGGTCGTGGTACCGCGGCCCACGATCCGGGTGAAGCCCTTGTCCTCGGCCAACTCCCAGTGCACGTCGATGTCCGGGCCGACACCGGAGCCGGGCACGGCGTCCGGAACGGGCGTCACCCGGGTCCACAGCAGGACGCCGTCGGGCAGCGGGTCACCGGAGGCGATGCCGTGCAGGAAGGCGGGGCCGGCATCCGCGGCGAAGGCCGTGGGGGCGGCGACGAACGGGGCGAGTGCGGCGGTGGCGGCCGCGGCCTTGACGACCGTACGGCGGCGGGGCGCGCCGGAGTTGGGAATATGGGTTCGACTGGTCACGAGCGGACAGATTACTGGTCAGTACAAGCCAGGTGAGGCTGAATACCTGAAGTTCACGCTCCGTTCCACTAGTGCGGTTGTGGGGCGCCTGGGACCACATGTCCCCCTCTGTCCCGGACCGGAACCGAACACGCGAAGGGGGGTGCGGCCGTGGGCCGCACCCCCCTCGAACATCGGGAGCCGATGGCTACTTGCCGGCGATGGCCTTGTCGATCGCGGCGTTGTAGTCGGCCGGGTTCATGGGCGCGTTCTTGCCGTCGGGGCCGGTCAGCTTCTTGCCGTTCATGACGAAGGACGGGGTGCCGGTGACACCGTCCTTGTTCTTGTCGAACAGCTTCGACATCTCCAGCGCCCAGCGGTCGTAGGTGCCGTTCTCGACGTCCTTGCGGAACGCCGCGTTGTTCTTCAGCGCGGGTACCTGGTCGGCGATCTTGAGCAGATACGCGTCGCTCTTGAGCTTGTCCTCCCGCTCATCGGGGTGGTACTTCGCCGAGTACAGCTCGTGCTTGTACGCGATGAACGCGTCCGGGCCGACGTTCAGGGCGGCCCCCAGCGCGCTCAGCGCATTGCGGGAGCCCTCGCCGGGGAGATTGCGGTCGAGGAACGTGGCGCCTATGAACTGGATCTTGTACTTGCCGCTCTTCAGGTCCTTGTCGACCGTCGTCCCGACCGCCTGCTCGAAGTCGGAGCAGACGGGGCAGCGCGGGTCCTCGTAGACCTTCAGGGTCTGCTTGGCGTCGGGCTTGCCGAGGACGACGGTCGTGCCGTCCTTGCCGGTCGTGTTGCCCGGCTCGACCAGCTTCGCGGTCTTCGCGGCCTCCCAGTGGGCCGGCTTGTTGGCCTGCACCACCGCATAGCCGACGCCGCCCGCCGCGGCGAGGACGCCGACGACCGAGAGTGCGACGACGACCTGCCGCTTCGCCTTGTCCTTCTTGGCCTGCCGCTCGCGCTCGGCGCGGAGCCGGTCGCGGGCCGCCGTCTTCGCCTCGTGGCTGTTCCGCTTGCTCATGGGTGTTCTCCGTGGGGAAGTGCGTACGTGTCCATGCGTACGGGGATGGGGACTGCAGTGCTCGGAATCCCGGCCGGTTTCAGGCCGGGACGGCGGCGCACGGCGGTCCGCGGCGCCCCACGGAGTGCGCCCACAGGCGCGTGCGCGGCGCCGGGACGCGGCGCGTGGGCCGCGGCAGCCGCCGGACCGGCTCCCGGCGCGCCACGACCGCGGTGACCGCGAGCAGCAGCGGGCGGAAGGAGCAGGCGACGACCGCGCGCAGCACCTGGGCCACGGCGCGCTCCCCGCGCCGCAGCCACGCGGAGGCGAGCAGTCCGACCGCGATGTGCGCGGCCAGCAGCAGCCAGGCGACGGCCGGACCGGCGTGCGCCAGTGTGCCCGGCGCCGTGCCGTCGCCGTTCGCCATCCGGCTCAGCGGGGTGCCCACACCGCCGCCCGCGCACAGCACGTCGAAGCCGACGGACCGCAGCGGGCCGGCGACGGGGCCGCCCGCGGGTCCGTAGCAGACGTGCTGGCCGGTGGTGAAGACGGTGTCGGCGGCCAGCTCCAGCGGGATCAGCAGTGCGGCGATCCGCCCGAAGCCCCGCTCGCGGCCCGCCAGCGCGTACGCCACGACGAAGACGGCGGCCGCGACGGCGGCCACCGTGGTGACGGGGAGCCGGTCCCGGGACAGCAGCACGTGCGACGCGGCGGAGAGCGTCACGACGAGCGTCGTGAACACGGCCGCGCGCACGGCTCTGAGCTGGGTGCCGGAGATGTCCATCGTCGAGGAGTGTGCCATGGGACGCGGTAAGGGACCTCTAAAGGATCCCTGTGAACCGGGACAGGGCCGTGAGCCCCGTCACAGACCCGGGATCCGGCCGTTGCGGAACAGGTCGACGAAGATCTGGTGGTCGGCGCGGGCGCGGGCGCCGTAGTCGTGCGCGAAGCCGATGAGCAGCTCGGCGAACCCCTCCTCGTCGGCCGCGATCGCCGCGTCGATGGCCCGCTCCGTGGAGAACGGCACCAGCTCCGAGTGACCGCTCTCGTCGTCGGCCGCCGCGTGCATCGTGGCCGTCGCCCGGCCAAGGTCGGCGACGACCGCGGCGATCTCCTCCGGGTCGTCCAGCTCGGACCAGTCCAGGTCGACCGCGTACGGCGAGACCTCGGCGACCAGCTGGCCCGCGCCGTCCAGCTCGGTCCAGCCGAGCCACGGGTCGGCGTGCGCCTGGAGGGCGCGCTGGGAGATGACCGTGCGGTGCCCCTCGTGCTGGAAGTACTCCCGGATCGCCCGGTCCGTGACGTGCCGCGACACCGCCGGGGTCTGTGCCTGCTTGAGGTAGATCACGACGTCGTTCTCCAGGGCGTCGCTGTTGCCCTCCAGGAGGATGTTGTACGAGGGCAGCCCCGCGGAGCCGATGCCGATGCCGCGGCGGCCGACGACATCCTTGACCCGGTACGAGTCCGGGCGGGTCAGCGACGACTCGGGCAGCGTCTCCAGATAGCCGTCGAAGGCCGCCAGCACCTTGTAGCGGGTCGCCGCGTCCAGCTCGATCGTGCCGCCGCCGGGCGCGAAGCGGCGCTCGGACTCACGGATCTCGGTCATCGAGTCAAGAAGCTCGAAGCGGGTGAGGGCGCGGGCCGCGCGCAGCGCTCCGAGCAGCGGGCCGTCCGCCGTGTCCAGCGTGAACGGCGGCACCTCGTCGGTCTTCGCGCCCGTCGCCAGGGAGTGGATGCGCTCGCGGTAGGCGGCCGCGTACACCCGGACCAGGTCCGAGATCTGCTCGTCGCCGAGCGCCTTCGCGTACCCGAGCAGGGCCACGGAGGCCGCGAACCGCTTGAGGTCCCAGGTGAACGGGCCGACGTAGGCCTCGTCGAAGTCGTTCACATTGAAGATCAGACGGCCCTGGGAGTTCATGTAGGTGCCGAAGTTCTCCGCGTGCAGATCGCCGTGGATCCACACGCGCGCCGTGCGGTCGTCCAGGTACGGACCGCTGTGCATGCCCTCGTTCGCCAGGTCGCGGTAGAACAGGCACGCCGTGCCCCGGTAGAACGCGAACGCCGACGCCGCCATCTTCCGGAACTTCACGCGGAACGCGGCCGGGTCGGCGGCCAGGAGCTCGCCGAAGGCGGTGTCGAAAACGGCGAGGATCTCCTCGCCGCGCTGCTCGTCGCTGGGCTGCGTGACCGACATCGCTGGGTGCCTCCTGGTGCAGGGTGACGCGTCGTGGGGACGGACGTGCTGCCGGCCCCTGGGGACAGATGTTCTGTCTCCCTCAACGCGCGACCGTACCCCCGAGTGCCCCGCGCCTGTCAGTGGGGAGACGTAGACTTCCACGCTGAATCCCGAGACTGTCCGCGCCTGATCACCCTGTGTTTCCGTTGGAGGCCGAAACCGTGTCGAAGCCGCCGTTCACGCACCTGCACGTCCACACCCAGTACTCGCTGCTGGACGGTGCCGCGCGGCTCAAGGACATGTTCAACGCGTGCAACGAGATGGGCATGACGCACATCGCCATGTCCGACCACGGCAACCTCCACGGGGCGTACGACTTCTTCCACACCGCGAAGAAGGCCGGGGTCACCCCGATCATCGGTATCGAGGCGTACGTCGCCCCGGAGTCCCGGCGCAACAAGCGGAAGATCCAGTGGGGCCAGCCCCACCAGAAGCGGGACGACGTCTCCGGTTCCGGTGGTTACACCCACAAAACGATCTGGGCGGCGAACAGGACGGGCCTGCACAACATCTTCCGGCTCTCGTCGGACGCGTACGCCGAGGGCTGGCTCCAGAAGTGGCCGCGGATGGACAAGGAGACCATCGCCCAGTGGTCCGAGGGCCTGATCGCGTCCACCGGCTGCCCCTCCGGTGAGCTGCAGACCCGGCTGCGCCTCGGCCAGTTCGACGAGGCCCTGAAGGCGGCCGCCGACTACCAGGACATCTTCGGCAAGGGCCGTTACTTCCTGGAGCTGATGGACCACGGCATCGAGATCGAGCGCCGGGTCCGCGACGGCCTGCTGGAGATCGGCAAGAAGCTCGGCATCCCGCCCCTGGTCACGAACGACTCGCACTACACGTACGCGCACGAGGCCGGGGCGCACGACGCGCTGCTGTGCATCCAGACCGGCAAGAACCTCTCCGACCCGGACCGCTTCAAGTTCGACGGTACGGGCTACTACCTGAAGTCCACGGAGGAGATGTACGCCATCGACTCCTCGGACGCCTGGCAGGAGGGCTGCGCCAACACGCTCCTGGTCGCCGAGCAGATCGACACCAGCGGCATGTTCGAGAAGCGCGACCTGATGCCGAAGTTCGACATCCCCGAGGGCTACACCGAGGTCACCTGGTTCAAGGAGGAGGTGCGCCGCGGCATGGAGCGCCGCTTCCCGGGCGGCATCCCCGAGGACCGCCAGAAGCAGGCCGACTACGAGATGGACGTCATCATCTCGATGGGCTTCCCCGGCTACTTCCTCGTGGTCGCCGACTTCATCATGTGGGCCAAGAACAACGGCATCGCGGTCGGCCCCGGACGGGGGTCCGCGGCCGGTTCGATCGTCGCCTACGCCATGGGCATCACCGACCTCGACCCGATCCCGCACGGCCTGATCTTCGAGCGGTTCCTCAACCCCGAGCGCGTCTCCATGCCCGACGTCGACATCGACTTCGACGAGCGTCGGCGCGTCGAGGTGATCCGGTACGTGACGGAGAAGTACGGCGCCGACAAGGTCGCCATGATCGGCACCTACGGCACCATCAAGGCCAAGAACGCGATCAAGGACTCGGCGCGCGTCCTCGGCTACCCGTACGCGATGGGCGACCGCATCACCAAGGCCATGCCCGCCGACGTCCTGGGCAAGGGCATCCCGCTGTCCGGCATCACCGACCCCGCCCACCCGCGCTACAGCGAGGCGGGCGAGGTCCGCGGGATGTACGAGAACGAGCCGGACGTGAAGAAGGTCATCGACACCGCCAAGGGCGTCGAGGGCCTGGTCCGGCAGATGGGCGTGCACGCCGCCGGCGTGATCATGTCCAGTGAGACCATCACCGACCACGTGCCCGTCTGGGTGCGCCACACCGACGGCGTGACCATCACGCAGTGGGACTACCCGAGCTGTGAGTCGCTCGGCCTGCTGAAGATGGACTTCCTCGGCCTGCGCAACCTGACGATCATGGACGACGCCGTCAAGATGGTGAAGTCCAACAAGGGCATCGACATCGATCTGCTGAGCCTTCCGCTCGACGATCCGACGACCTTCGAACTGCTCCAGCGCGGCGACACCCTCGGCGTCTTCCAGTTCGACGGCGGCCCCATGCGCTCGCTGCTGCGGCTGATGAAGCCCGACAACTTCGAAGACATCTCCGCCGTGTCCGCCCTGTACCGGCCGGGCCCGATGGGCATGAACTCGCACACGAACTACGCGCTGCGCAAGAACGGCCAGCAGGAGATCACTCCGATCCACAAGGAGCTCGAGGAGCCCCTCAGGGAGGTCCTCGACGTCACCTACGGCCTGATCGTGTACCAGGAGCAGGTGCAGAAGGCCGCCCAGATCATCGCCGGGTACTCGCTCGGCGAGGCCGACATCCTGCGCCGCGTGATGGGCAAGAAGAAGCCCGAGGAACTGGCCAAGAACTTCGTCCTCTTCCAGGAGGGTGCCCGGAAGAAGGGCTTCAGCGACGAGGCGATCCAGGCGCTGTGGGACGTCCTGGTCCCGTTCGCCGGATACGCGTTCAACAAGGCGCACTCGGCCGCGTACGGACTCGTCTCGTACTGGACCGCCTACCTCAAGGCGAACCACCCCGCGGAGTACATGGCGGCCCTGCTCACCTCGGTCAAGGACGACAAGGACAAGTCGGCCGTCTACCTCAACGAGTGCCGCCGCATGGGCATCAGGGTGCTGCCGCCGAACGTCAACGAGTCGGAGCAGAACTTCGCCGCCCAGGGCGACGACGTGATCCTCTTCGGCCTCTCCGCCGTCCGCAACGTCGGTACGAACGTCGTCGAGTCGGTCATCAGGACCCGTAAGGCCAAGGGGAAGTACAGCTCCTTCCCCGACTACCTCGACAAGGTCGAGGCGGTCGTCTGCAACAAGCGCACCACGGAGTCGCTGATCAAGGCGGGCGCCTTCGACACGATGGGCCACACCCGCAAGGGCCTCACCGCGCAGTACGAGCCGATGATCGACAATGTCGTCGCGGTCAAGCGCAAGGAGGCCGAAGGGCAGTTCGACCTCTTCGGCGGCATGGGCGACGACAGCGCCGACGAGCCCGGCTTCGGGCTGGACGTGGTGTTCTCCGAGGACGAGTGGGACAAGACGTATCTGCTGGCCCAGGAGCGCGAGATGCTCGGCCTCTACGTCTCCGACCACCCGCTGTTCGGCCTCGAGCACGTGCTGTCCGACAAGACCGACGCGGGCATCTCCCAGCTCACCGGGGGTGAGCACGCGGACGGTGCGGTCGTCACGATCGGCGGCATCATCTCGGGCCTGCAGCGCAAGATGACCAAGCAGGGCAACGCCTGGGCCATCGCCACCGTGGAGGACCTCGCCGGCTCCATCGAGTGCATGTTCTTCCCGGCCACGTACCAGCTGGTGTCCACCCAACTCGTCGAGGACGCCGTGGTGTTCGTCAAGGGGCGTCTCGACAAGCGCGAGGACGTGCCCCGGCTGGTCGCCATGGAGCTGATGGTCCCCGACCTGTCGAACGCGGGCACCAACGCACCCGTCGTGATCACCATCCCGACCGTCAAGGTGACGCCCCCGATGGTCAGCCGGCTCGGCGAGATCCTGACCCACCACCGGGGCGACAGCGAGGTGCGGATCAAGCTCCAGGGCGCCCGCAAGACGACCGTGTTGCGGCTCGACCGGCACCGTGTGAAGCCCGATCCGGCGCTCTTCGGCGATCTGAAGGTCCTGCTCGGTCCGTCCTGCCTGGCCGGCTGAGCCGGAGGTCCTGCCCGCCCCGTCCTGCACGGCGGCTCAGCCGGAGGCCCCGCTTGCCCCGTCCTGCCCGGTCGCACGACCGGCCCGCGGAAGGGATCCCGGAGCGGGGCGGTACGCGGCCGTACAGCACGAGGGGCGCGCCCGTCGCCGGGCGCGCCCCTCGTTGTGTGCCTGGGTCGTGCGTCTTCAGTTGTGTCCGAAGCGTCGCTGCTGCTTGCGGGCCAGGTCCGCCGGGCTGCCCGCGGTGTGCGACTTCAGCTCCGACACGGCCTCCGTCGACTGGGACTTGGCCTGCTGCGTCGCCTGCTCCGACTGCGACGCCCGCGTCTGCTGGCCGCCCTGTTTTCGGTTCTTGTTCTTGGCCATGGTGATCTGCCTCCTGCGGGGGTTCTCGGGGCCAGGGCCGCTGCCAGCCTCACACACCATGCCGAACAGCGCATTTCGGAGAATTACCCTGCGTAATAAGGCCGCTTGCGGGGTCCTTCGCGGATCCGCCACGCCGAAGATCGAGTTCGGGCCATCAACCCCGGCGAGGTCGGGCAGACTCGAAGGAAACCCGAAGCGAGCCCCCATGCGTTGGTCATGCGGGCCTGAAAAAGCACCCTGAGGGACACCTCGGGGACACCTCCGGTGAAAGAGGGTGGATCGCGTGGACCGCTGCATCGTCCTGGTGGACGCCGGGTATCTGCTGGGAGCCGCCGCGAGTCTCCTCGCGGGAGAGCCCTCCCGGTCCCGGATCACCGTCGACCACGCCGCCCTGATCCAGGCGCTGCGCGAGCGCGCCGAGGCCGACACCGAGCGGCCCCTGCTGCGGATCTACTGGTTCGACGGCGCCCCCGACCGCGTACCGCAGCCGGAGCACCGCCGGTTGCGCGTGATGCCGCGGGTGACGGTGCGGCTCGGTGCCCTGACCCGCAGCGACGGGCGGTGGGCGCAGAAGGGCGTGGACGCCGCCATGCATGCCGAGCTGACCGAGCTGGCCCGCAACCGCGCCTGCTCGGACGTGGTGCTGGTGACCGGCGACGGGGACCTGCTGCCCGGCATGATGGCCGCCAAGGAGCACGGCGTGGCCGTCCACCTGTGGGCCGTCCAGGCCGCGGACGGCGACTACAACCAGTCCGAGGACCTGGTCGCCGAGGCCGACGAGCGGCGCGTCCTCGACCGGGCCTGGATCACCCAGGCCGTAAGGGCCAGGGAACTCACCGGGATCTGTGCCCCGCAGCCCGCCCCGCGGCCCGAGATCGCCGCGATCCTGTCCGCGCCGCTGCCCGACTCGGCGCTCGCCGCGGCCGCGTCCGACGCCGCCCCGGCCGACGAGGACGCCGCGGCGCGACACGCCCCGGCGCACACGGAGAACGGCGCGGGGGCCAGGGGGACCGCCAAGGGGGTGCCCACCCCCAAGGACCTCGCCGCCCTGCGCGGTCCCGGCACCCATGCGGCGGCGCACCCCACGACCGCCACACTGCGCTGGTCCTCCGACAAGGGCTGGGTGGACCGGCCGGGCGTCACCGCCGAATCGCCCGACGCCGCGTCGCTGCCGACGCTGGCCCAGCTCACCACCGCCGAGCAGCGCTGGGCCGACCGCGAGGAGGACATCACGGCCGTCGGCGGCGATCCGTACGAGGTGGGGCAGGTCTTCGCCCGCCGCTGGATGGAGCGGCTGCCGGAACCGGCCCAGCTGCAGAAGCTGTCCACCATGTACCCGCGGGTTCCGCACCGCATCGACGGTGAGCTGCTGCGGTACGCGGCCCGCTTCGGACTGCTCGCCCACAAGGACGACCAGATCGACGAGCACGACCGGTACGCGATCCGGGCGGGGTTCTGGCGGGAGATCGACGTCCGGGCCGCGGCGGAGCACGCCCCCGCCGCGGAATAGCGGGGGCGAGGACCCCGTGACCGGCAACCCCGAGCACCACCGGTGCCTCCCGACCCCGTACCCTCGTCCTTCGTGAGTACGCGCACGGCACCGTCGGTCCCGAAGGGACATTCCGTCGACGTGGTCTGCTCGGTGCGCGACCTCGTCAAGACGTATCCGCCCGTCCGGGGGCGCCGCGGCACGCCCGGCGTGCCCGAGGTGCGCGCCACCGACGGGGTGCGGCTGGACGTCCGGCGCGGCGAGATCTTCGGACTGCTCGGGCCCAACGGCGCCGGCAAGTCCACCCTCGTACGGCAGCTGACCGGGCTGATGCGGCCCGACAGCGGCAGCGTCGAGATCCTCGGCCACGACATCGTCCGGCACCCCGAGCGGGCGGCCCGCATCCTCGCCTACCTCGGACAGGAGTCCAGTGCGCTCGACGAGCTGACCGTCGCGCTGGCCGCCGAGACCACCGGGCGGCTGCGTGGACTCGACGCACGGGCGGCGCGCGCCGAGCGGGACGCCGTGCTGGACGAGCTCGGCCTCACACCGATCGCCTCGCGTCCCCTGAAGAAGCTGTCCGGCGGCCAGCGGCGGCTCGCCTGCTTCGCCGCCGCCCTCGTCGGCGAACGCCCGCTGCTGATCCTCGACGAACCCACCACCGGCATGGACCCCGTGGCGCGGCGGGCCGTCTGGGCCGCCGTCGACCGGCGCCGGGCCGAACGCGGCACCACCGTGCTGCTGGTCACCCACAACGTCATCGAGGCGGAGACCGTCCTCGACCGGGTCGCCGTCATCGACCGCGGCCGCGTCATCGCCTGCGACACGCCCACCGGGCTGAAGGAGCGGGTCGC
Organism: Streptomyces sp. NPDC002004; assembly: GCF_053593975.1. NCBI lineage: Bacteria > Bacillati > Actinomycetota > Actinomycetes > Kitasatosporales > Streptomycetaceae > Streptomyces > Streptomyces sp. NPDC002004. Next base: position 247,071 of record NZ_JBSFDP010000009.1, on the reverse strand, counting down.
AGGCGAGGTCCGTGTGGAACTGGTGTGGCGCGAGCGCGCGCCGCTCGACCTTCCCGAGGTCGAGGCGCTGCGGCCCCTCGCCGTGGAGTCCGGCCGCCGCTGGGCCCTGCGCCTGTCCCCGGAGGCGGCGCGCGCCGCCGTCGCCGCGGTCACGGGCGGGGCGGCCTTCGCCGCGCTCGACGACTTCGCCCTGGCGACCCCGAGCCTGGAGGACGTGTACCTGGCGCTCGGGGGCACCGCGGGCGGCGTGGAGGGATTGGTCAAGGCATGACGGCGAGTGAGGACGGCCGGAGGGCCGGACAGGGCGCCGCCACGGGCGGGCACGACGCGGCCGCGGGCGGACCGGGGCGCGACGGGAGTGATGTGCGATGAGAACGGCGCCCCTGGAAGCCACGCTGCCCACGGGTGCCGGCCCCGGCCCCGTGCCGTCCGGCGCCCATGAACTGGCGCCCCGCGCCCGGCTGCTGCCCGCTCTCGTGGCCGTCTACCGCGCACAGCTGTCGAGGGCGCGCGTGGCCCGGATCCCGCTGCTGTTCGTCGCCACGTTCCAGTCCGTGGGGATCATGGTCCTGATGCGCGGGGTCGTGGACAGCGATGCCGAGGCGCGGGCCGTCGTCGCCGGCTCCGCCGTGCTCGTCGTCGCGTTCGTCGCGCTCAACCTGCTCGCCCAGTACTTCGGGCAGCTGCGCGCGGACGGCGGTCTCGACCACTATGCGACCCTGCCGGTGCCGCCCGCCGCCGTGGTGCTCGGCGCCGCGGCCGCGTACGCCTCCTTCACGGTGCCCGGCACCGTGGCGACCGCGGTGATCGGCTGCGTGATGTTCCAGCTGCCGCTGGCGCACCTGTGGGTGCTCGTGGCGGTGATCCCGCTCGCGGGCGCCGCGCTGTCCGGGCTGGGAGCGGCCCTCGGGCTGCTCGCCCCCCGGCCCGAGCTCGCCACGCTCCTCGGACAGCTCGGCATGTCGGCGGCGCTGCTGCTCGGCGTCCTGCCGCCGGACCGGCTCCCCGCGGCCGTCCAGTACGCCCGCGATCTGCTGCCGTCGACCTACGGGGTCGAGGCCTTCTCGCGCACCTTCGGGCCCCACCCGGAGTGGGCCGCGGTCGGCGTCGACCTCGGCGTCTGCGCAGCGGTCGGCGTCGCGTCCCTGGCCGTGGCGACCTGGGCCTACCGGCGGGCAGCGGTCCGCTGAGGCCCGCCGGTCCGGCGCACGACCGCGGTGTCCGGGCGGTCACCGCGGGATCGGGACCGCCGTGGGCGGGGAGCTCTTCGGCCGCCCGCGCGGGGCAGGGGCGAGAACCAGCCACGGTCCGGTTGAGCGCGCGCCGCAGGCGCCTGGCACGATGTCAGGGTGACCGCACCGCTGACCCCGCCGCATGAACAGCCTCCGCACCAGCCCTGGGAGGCGCCGCCCGCCACCGGTGCGGTGCCGCCCGCGTCGTACGAGGAGGACGGCCCCGGCATGAGGACGGAACTGCGGGAGGGCACCGTGATCACGGTCGCGACGGCCGTCGGCGGCGCCCTGCTGGGGCTGCTGTGGCTGTGGCTGGCGCCGCGCGTGCCACTGATCGCGGACGCCAGCGCCGTCTATCTGAAGGACACCGAGGGCGAGCAGGCCATCGGGGTCGACGGCACGTTCACCGTGCTCGCGATCGGCTTCGGCGTGGTGAGCGGAGCCCTGGTCTTCCTGCTGCGCAGGCGTGGCGGCGTACCGCTGGTGGTCGGGCTCGCGCTCGGCGGGCTGCTCGGCTCGCTGCTGGCCTGGCGGCTCGGGGTGTGGCTCGGGCCGACGCACAACGTCGTGGCGCACGCCAAGCAGGTCGGCAAGGGCGTCACCTTCGACGCGCCCCTGGAGCTGGGTGCCAAGGGTGCGCTGCTGGCGTGGCCCGTCGCCGCGATGGCGGTGCACCTGGGCCTGACCGCGCTGTTCGGGCCGCGCGACCCCGAGCCGGAGCTGTACCACCCGTACGGCCCCTACGCGGGCCCCGCCCCCGACTCCTCCGCCCCCGACGCCTCCGCCCCGGCCGACGGGGACCGTCCGCCCGCCCCCTGACCGTTGCTCCCGGGCGCGAGCAGATGGTCCCGGGTGCCCTCCGGATCGACGAGTCGGCCGAGCCGGGCCGGCACGTCGAAGCCGATCAGCACGATCACCACGAGGGTCAGCCCGGACGACAGCACCGCGAGCGACCGCCCGAGCGTCATGCCGGAGGCCAGCCGCGCACCCAGGACGGGCGCGACGGCGCCGCCCAGTGCGCCCACGTTGTAGACGAAACCGAGCGCAGCCGCCCGTGTCTCGGTGGGAAAGTGCCCGGCGATGAACCTCGGCAACAGCCCGGAGATGCCCTGGAGACAGGCGAGCATGCAGAACAGCAGCACGCCGAGGCTCACCGGGCTGTCGCGCACCGCGAAGACCGGGAACACGAACGCGAGCCCGACCAGCAGCGTTCCCGCGTAGGCGCGCCGGGTGCCGAACCGGTCGCCGAGGAAGCCGGCGACCACACAGCCGAAGGCCGTCCCGAAGCCCGCCCAGTAGAGCGCGTCGGCGACCTGCGACGGGCGGTACCCCAGCTCGGTCTTCAGATACGTCGGCAGCAGCGCCTGCACCGGCCAGCTGTACAGGAACGCGGCGAACACGGTCACGATCAGCGCGACGTACAGCAGCCACCCCCGGCGCCCGCCCAGCTGGACGGCGAGGGCGAGGAGGCAGACCGCGGCGGCCACGGACAGCACCGGCACCGCACCCCGGCCGAGCGGCGTGAACACCGCGAACAGCGCCCCGGTCGCCACGACCACCAAGGCGCCGTTGAGGGCGGTCCTGCGGAGGTCCGCGAACAGCGGCCGGAACGGGTCGGGGCGCCGCGCGGCCCCCGCGACCCGCTCCTCCCACTCGTCCGCCTCGGGCAGTGCCCGCCGCACCCACAGGGCCACCGTCACCGGGAGCCGCCCGATCCAGAACAGCCACCGCCAGCCGTGCTCCGGCACGACCCGCGCGTACACCTCGGCCGCGAGCACCCCGCCCAGCGAGAAGCCGGAGATCAGGAACCCCGACGCGCGGTTGCGCAGCCGCGCCGGCCAGCTCTCCAGGACGTACGTCGCACTGGCGCTGTACTCGCCGGCCATGCCCATGCCGATCAGCAGCCGGGCGCCGAACAGGCTGAGGTAGTTCCAGGAGAAGCCGCAGGCGAAGGTTCCGGCGGAGTACAGCACGATGCTGGTCACCATCGCGGCCTTCCGCCCGAAGCGGTCCCCGAGCGCGCCCAGCAGCGCACCGCCCAGCCAGCGCGTGATGAACGCCCCGGACACCAGGCTCGCGGCCTCGACCGGTGACAGGCCGAAGTCGTCGCCGATCTCGGTGAGGACGAGCGTGATGAGCACGAAGTCGAATCCGTCGAGCAGATAGCCGATCCAGGCGGCGAAGAAGGACGTCCACTTCTGCGCCGGTATCGCGCGCAGCTCGCTCAGCGCGTGGAACCAGGTGGGTGACATCGTTGTCGTGCGGTCGGTGGTCATGGCGGCTCTCCCGTACGGGCAAGGCGGGGAATGCGGGAAGGGGGGCGGGAAACGGGCGAGTGCGTGGGGGGCGGGTGGTGCGACGAGCGGGTGTCAGAGCAGGCCCGCGGCGACCAGGTGCGCGCGGACCCGGGTCACCGCCCGCTCGTCCAGCGGGACCTGTGGGGGAGCGGTGGCCGGGCAGTCGATGAGGCCCTGGAGGTGGGCGGCCGCCTTGAAGGCGCCGAGCGCCGAGGACGAGCCGCCCATCCGGGCCGGGTCGCCTGCCTCGGTGAGGGCGAACAGGGCGGCGAGGCGGTCCTGTTCGACGCGTGCCGCCGCCCAGTCCCCGGCACGCGCAGCGGCGTAGAGGCGCACATAGCCGTGCGCGTCGACGTTCGCGAGCCCGGGGACCACCCCGTCCACTCCTGCCAGCAGCGCGCCGTCCACGGTCAGTTCCGAGCCCGTGAGCACGGAGAAACCGGGTGCCGCGGTGCGCAGCCGCAGCAGCAGGCGGCGCAGCGAACCCTCGTCGCCGCTGGAGTCCTTCAGACCGGTGAGCGTGCCGTCCGCGGCCAGCTCCAGGACCGTCCCGCGGTCGAGCTTGCTGTGCACGGCGAGCGGGATGTCGTACGCGAACAGCGGCACGTCGGCGCCCGCCCGCACCCGCCGGAAGTGGTCGGCGATCTCCACCGGATGCGTCCGGGTGTAGAAGGGCGCGGTCGCCACGAGCGCATCGGCGCCCGCCTTGACCGCGTCGCGGGCCCGGTCCAGCACCCGCGCCGTGGTCGTCTCGATGACCCCGGCGAGCACCGGCAGCCGTCCGTCCGCGGTCTCCCGGGCCGTCTCCAGCGCGGTCAGCCGCTGTGCGTCCGTCAGATACGCGGCCTCACCGCTGGAGCCGAGCAGGAACAGCCCGTCGACACCGGCGTCGACGAGGTGCCCGGCCAGCCGGCGCAGGGACGGGACGTCGACGTTTCCGCCGGGCGTGAGCGGGGTGATCAGCGGCGGGACGACGCCGCTGAGCGGAGTGGGCAGGGGCATGGCGGTACTCCCTCGGACATCCGGGCATCGGACGTAGGATGTCTGGTCATGGACCGGTAAGGGAAGAGGGGCGCGGCGTGTCCGCCGCGCCCCTCTCAGGCACCTGTTCCTCGCGTGCGCCCCGCCGTTACGCGGGCCGCCGGCCGTGGTTGCACCGGCGCTTCCTGATCCGCCACTTCCGCTTGCGTGTTCTCTTCGACATGTCCTGGTTGCTTAACCGAGGACGGCGGAGCCGTCGAGGTCGTCCGTCCGCCAAATCCGGGCGGTTTCGGGCCGGTCCGCTCCAGGAGGACCCGGAAGCGGCGGACCGGCGGCGACGGTTCGCGGGCGACGGCGGCTCGCGGGCGACTGCTCAGAGGCGTCCGACGGGTGCCAGCACCGCCCCGGTCAGCGCAGCCAGGTCGTCCGGCGCCAGCTCGACTTCGAGGCCGCGGCGGCCCGCCGAGACGCAGATCGTGGTGTGCTGCCCGGCCGACGCGTCGAGGACGGTGCGCAGCCTCTTGCGCTGTCCCAGCGGCGAGATCCCGCCGCGTACGTACCCGGTGCTCCGCTCGGCGGCCGCCGGGTCCGCCATCGTGGCGCGCTTTCCGCCGACCGCAGCGGCCAGCGCCTTGAGATCCAGGGAGCCGGCCACCGGCACCACGGCGACGGTGAGTTCGCCGTCGACGTCGGCGACGAGCGTCTTGAACACGCGCTCCGGGGACACCCCCATCGCCTCGGCCGCCTCCTCGCCGTACGAGGGGTGCGAAGGGTCGTGCTCGTACGAGTGAACCGTGAACGGCGTGCCCGCGGCGGTGAGGGCGACGGTCGCGGGCGTGCCGCCCGTCTGCTGCTGCTTCTTCTGCTTCTTCGCCATGGGGGGCTGTTCTCCGGAACTCGGGATCGAGGCTGGACGGCGGCTCGGCCGGGCCGCCCGGCGCGTCAGTTCAGGCTGGTCGGCCCGCGGGTGAGGTCGATCGCGGGCAGCGAAGGAAGGCTGCGGATGACCGCGGTCTCGGCCCGCAGGAGCTTCAGCTCGTCCCGCAGCCGCGACGCGGTGTCCGGTGCCTGGAGCAGCCGCTGCTTGGTCGGGGTGTCCAGCACGGCGGCGGCGGCGACCAGGTACGACACGACGGACGGCTCGTCGGGCAGTTCGGCGCCCGTCGACAGGGAGCGTTCGCGCGCCCCGGCCAGCCGCTTCTGGTAGGTGCGGAAGGCACGCAGCACGCCCTCGGCGAGCGCGCCCGCCTCGTCGCCCGGCTCCTCGGGCAACTCCTCCAGCTCGGCCGTGAGGAAGGGACCCGAGGCGTCCACCGAGAGCAGCCGCACCCGGGTCGTCCCGGTGGCCAGCACCTCGAAGCCGCCGTCGGAGCGCTCCCGGATGGTCGCCGCGTCCGCGATGCACCCGACCCGGTGGAAGGCCTTGACCGGGTCGGCACCGAAGCCGGCGGCCGGCCCGCGCTCGGGCACGGCGGTCTGGTCCGGCATGCCGGGCGCGCTGGGCGCGACCTCATGGCCGTCGCGGATCGCCACGACGGCGAACCTGCGCGGTTCGCCCTCGGGGGCCTTGAGCAGGTCGCGCATCAGGGCGCGGTACCGCTCCTCGAAGACGTTCAGGGGCAGCACCAGGCCCGGGAACAGCACCGAGTTCAGCGGAAAGAGCGGAAGGCGGACGGTCGTCACGACCGGCAAGCCTAATGGGCGCGCGGACCGCCGTGCGCTTCGCGGGTGGTCCCCGGCTCCCCGTGGGCACCCCCGGGCTCCTCGCGGGTGCGCAGCGGGAGCCGGGACGCGACCTCTATCCGGACGCCGTCGCGCAACTCGAGGAACTGGCCGAGCGGGTCGTCCGAGACCCGGTCCCAGGGGAAGGAGGTCGCGTACGGGCCGATGAGCCGCAGCTGCTCCAGGGCCTCCTCCCAGCGCTGGAGCCGGACGAGGACGTAGGTGAGGAGGTTGCGCACCTCGGCGGGCCACGGGTCGGCGGCCGGGTAGGCGGCGGATAGCGCGACGGCGAGGTCGGCCGCCGCGTCGAGCCGGTCGCGCGGGACGACGCCGGAGACGCCGTGCACCGGCTCGGCACCGCCGGTCAGGTAGGCGAAGGCGGCGCGCACCGGGAGCGCCTGCACCAGGGAGCCGGGCAGGGCGTCCTGCGCGGCGCGCTCGGCGAAGTCGAAGCACTCGCGGTGCGAGCCGTACCAGGCGGCCGACAGGTACTGCAGGGCGGCGACATGGCAGCCGTAGTGGTGCGGGGAGCGGCGCACGGCCTCGGCCCATAGCTCCTCGAACAGGGTGTGCGGGGCGTTGGTGCCGCGGGCGTGGTCGAGGGCGACCCGCCAGGGCACCGGGTCGCGCGGATCCGCGTCGGCGGCCGCGGCGATCAGGGGGCTCACCTCGCGCAGCAGCTCGGCCCGGGCGGGCGACTCCCAGCCGCGGGCGACCGCGAGCTCCGCCCGTACGAGCAGCGCGTCCGGGTCGTGCGGCGCGGCGAACTGCCACAGCTCGAACCACTCGGGCCGGGAGCGGGCGAAGGCGGCGAGCCGCGTCGTGTAGCGGTCGCGGTTCTCCCACTCGGCGGCTTCCCGGGTCGCCGCGAGCAGCTTGGCCGCCGGGCCGTAGTCGCCACGGCCGGCGGCGACGAGCACGGGCGCGAGCCGCTCGTCCGGCGCGTCGAGCAGCACCTCCCCGTCCGCGGGCAGGCCGACGGCGAGGCGCGAGGTGTGTCTCGCCATCCGGAGGGTGCGGATCAGTGCGTCCCAGAAGGACGCCTCGTCGCGCCGGAACCGCCGTTGCTCTCGTGGAGCCTGCCGCGCGGGCCGACGCCGCGCTCGCGGACCCTGCTGGTCCCCGTCGTGCTCGCTCAATGAAGGGTTGCTGTCCGTGGGAGGTGGTCGTGTTCGCTGATGGTGACGGCCCGCGCGCCGCGATGGTTGTCCCGCTCCCGGTAAAGAATCGGCCACCCGGGGACCGTGGGGTCGCCGGGCGGCCGCGTCACCCCCTGCGCAGCAGCCGTGTCGCCCCCGCCGCCACCGTCGTCGCCAGGATCCAGCCCGCGATGATCACCAGGGCGGCCGCCCACTGCCAGGCGCCGTGCAGCTTCCAGTAGCCGTCCTGTCCGAGGTCGATGACCGGGATGAGCAGGTCGAGCGCGAACAGCGACGCGTTCCAGTCGGGGTGCTCGTCCGCCTTGATCGGCGGGTGGGGTGCATGCGAGAAGGCGAGCGCGCTCGCGGCCCACAGCACCGCCATCCACACCGCGGCCCGGCCCGGCCGGTACCCGTAGGCGACCGTCCAGTCCTGGGCGTAGCCCCACAGCTTCGCGGCGAGCGGCAGTGTCTCGCGGCGGCGGCGCTGCTTGGCGAGGAGCACCTCGCGCGCATCGGCGTCCTCGCCGCTGTTGCGCAGCACGGCCGCGAGGCGCTCGTAGGGCTCCGGGCTGTACTCGGGGGTCGCCGCGGCCACCCAGTCGAGGCGCCGGGAGAGCGGGAAGGTGCCGTGCGGCACCAGGTTGTCGTAGCTGAAGCCGCCCATCTGGAGCCCGCCGGGGCCCGGCCAGCTTGCCGACTTGTCGACAAGGTTGCCGACCCGGGCGCCGGAGAGCACCACCCGGCCGCGGTCCGGCCGCTCGCTCAGAAAGCGCAGCTCGGGTGTCTGTATGCGGCGCAGCGACACCTCCTGGTCGTTCTCCAGCGTGAAGCGGGCCGACTCCATGTCGAGCGCGTCCCCGAACCGCCCGTCGTCCAGCCGCAGCCCGCCCAGGCACTCGAACCGCTGCACCCGGGTGCCGCGCGCGGGCGTCGTGCCGCTGGTGTGCAGGGGGTCGCCCGCGCCCGCCGGGGTCATGTAGACCGTGCGCTCGACGGTCAGCTGCGGGGCGTTGAGCGCACGGCGCCCGAGCGTGTTGCTCAGCCGGCTGCCGCGCAGGCTCAGCGAGACCCCGACCTTCGCGCCTCGCAGACTCAGCTCGCCGTGCGTCTCCATCAGCTCGGCCGTGAAGTCCTGCCCGACGGTCAGCCCGTCGCCCATGATCGACCGGCCGCGCCGGTCGCGGTGCACGATCGCCTGGTTGAGCAGCAGATCGGTGCCGATGTGCGCGTCGCTGAGCCTGACCCCGTACCGCACCCGGCACCGCGGCAGATGCAGGTCGCCCTCCGTGTGCAGCCGGGCCGCCTCCAGGCGCGGGATGGAGCAGTCGACCAGACGCATGGTGGCCAGCCGCGCCTCGGGCAGCAGCATCTCCTTCTCGAACCGGCAGGCCTTCATCTCGATGTACGGCACGACGACGCCGCCCGCGAGGTCGAACACGCCGGCGATCTGCACGCCGCACAGCTTCAGCGAGGCCACCCGGCCGGAGAGCGGGGGCGGCCCGTCGAGGAGCAGCCAGGCCACGATCCGGGCCCGGACGGTGCGCTCCGGGCCCCACTGCTGCCCGCCGTGCGGGTCGTCGAGCGTGGCGTCCCCGCTGCGCAGGTCGTAGACGCTGCCGTTGCGGAATGCCTGCCACATGCCCATCTCGGTGGCGGTCAGCCCCTCCGGCGGGTCACCGATGGCGGTGTCTTCGACCACGACTCGTCGTCCTCCCCGTACCTCGCCCCCGTGAGCCCGGCGCCCTGGCTACTCACGAGTTTCGTACAACCGTTCTTGCCCGTTGAGTGACGCTCCGAACGCTAGTGGTGAGGAAGGATCTCCGTGACGCGTATCAGCCACTGATACGGGCCACCGACCGCCGACGGCCGTCTGAGAGAATTGGGGGCGTGATCTCCCGAATCGACCTGCGCGGCGACGCCCTTCCCGAGGGTGGCGCCCTGCGCGACCTGCTGCCCCGTGCCGAGTTCGACGTGGAAGCCGCCCTGGAGAAGGTGCGGCCCATCTGCGAGGTCGTGCATCATCGTGGCGACGCGGCGCTGATCGACTACGCGGAGAAGTTCGACGGAGTACGGCTGGACCGGGTCCGGGTACCCGCCGCCGCGATCGCCGAGGCCCTCGAGGGCCTCGACCCGGCGGTGCGCGCGAGCCTGGAGGAGTCCATCCGGCGCGCCCGCATCGTCCACCGCGAGCAGCGCCGTGCCCCGCACACCACCCAGGTCGTCCCCGGTGGCACGGTCACCGAGAAGTGGGTGCCGGTCGAGCGCGTGGGCCTGTACGCACCGGGCGGCCGCTCGGTCTACCCCTCGTCCGTGATCATGAACGCGGTTCCGGCGCAGGAGGCCGGTGTCCCCTCCATGGCGCTCGCGTCGCCGCCGCAGAAGGACCACGGCGGTCTGCCGCACCCGACGATCCTCGCCGCGGCCGCGCTCCTCGGCATCGACGAGGTGTACGCCGCCGGAGGCGCCCAGGCCGTCGCGATGTTCGCGTACGGCACCGAGACCTGCGCCCCGGCGAACATGGTGACGGGACCGGGCAACATCTGGGTCGCCGCGGCCAAGCGCTACTTCACCGGCCGGATCGGCATCGACGCCGAGGCCGGTCCGACCGAGATCGCGATCCTCGCCGACGACACCGCCGATGCCACGCACGTCGCATCCGACCTGATCAGCCAGGCCGAGCACGACCCGCTGGCCGCCGCCGTCCTCGTCACCGACTCGCCGGCACTCGCCGAGTCGGTCGAGCGGGAGCTCAAGACGCAGATCGCCGCGACCAAGCACGTCGACGACCGGATCGTCCCGGCGCTGTCGGGCAAGCAGTCCGCGATCGTCCTCGTAGACGGCGTCGACGAGGGCCTCAGGGTCGTCGACGCGTACGGCGCCGAGCACCTGGAGATCCAGACCCGGGACGCCGCCGCCGTCGCCCAGCGGGTCAGGAACGCGGGCGCGATCTTCATCGGTCCCTGGGCACCCGTCTCGCTCGGCGACTACTGCGCGGGCTCCAACCACGTGCTGCCCACCGGCGGCTGCGCCTGCCACTCCTCGGGACTGAGCGTCCAGTCGTTCCTGCGCGGCATCCACATCGTCGACTACACGCGCGATGCGCTCGCCGAGGTGGCACACCACGTGGTGACGCTCGCCGAGGCCGAGGACCTGCCCGCGCACGGGGCCGCGGTGAAGGCCCGCTTCGAATGGAAGGTTCCGGAAGGCAAGTGACCAGGATCGACGACCTTCCCGTACGGGACGAGCTGCGCGGAAAGTCCCCCTACGGCGCCCCGCAGCTGGACGTGCCCGTACGCCTGAACACCAACGAGAACCCCTACCCGCTGCCCGAGCCGCTCGTCGAGCGCATCGCGGAGCGGGTCCGCGAGGCCGCCCGCGGCCTCAACCGCTACCCGGACCGGGACGCGGTGGAACTGCGCACCGAGCTGGCCGCCTATCTCACGCGCACCGGCAAGCACCCCGTCGGCACCGGGAACGTCTGGGCCGCCAACGGCTCCAACGAGGTCATCCAGCAACTGCTGCAGACCTTCGGCGGGCCCGGCCGCACGGCGCTCGGCTTCGAGCCGTCGTACTCGATGCACGCGCTCATCGCGCGCGGCACCGGCACCGGCTGGATCTCGGGCCCGCGCACCGCGGACTTCTCGATCGACGTGGAGGCGGCCGAGCGGGCCATCGCCGAGCACCGGCCCGACGTCGTCTTCATCACCACGCCCAACAACCCGACCGGCAACGCCGTGCCGCCCGAGACCGTCCTCGCGCTGTACGAGGCGGCGCAGGCGGCGAAGCCGTCGATGGTGGTCCTGGACGAGGCGTACATCGAGTTCAGCCACGGCGACTCGCTGCTGCCGCTGCTCGAAGGACGGCCGAATCTCGTCATCTCGCGCACCATGTCGAAGGCGTTCGGCGCGGCCGGGCTGCGCCTCGGCTATCTCGCCGCCGACCCGGCGGTCGTCGACGCCGTGCAGCTGGTACGACTGCCGTACCACCTGTCGGCCGTCACGCAGGCCACCGCGCTCGCCGCGCTGGAGCACACCGAGACGCTGCTGAAGTACGTCGAGCAGCTGAAGGCCGAGCGCGACCGGCTGGTGAGGGAGCTGCGCGCCACCGGCTACGAGGTGACGGAGTCCGACGCGAACTTCGTCCAGTTCGGGCGCTTCGACGACGCCCACGAGGCCTGGCGGAAGATCCTCGACCGGGGCGTCCTGGTCCGGGACAACGGAGTACCGGGCTGGCTGCGGGTCTCCGCGGGCACCCCGGCGGAAAACGACGCGTTCCTCGACGCGGTCCGTGAACTGAAGAAGGAGCAGAGCGCATGAACCGCGTCGGACGCGTGGAGCGCACCACCAAGGAGACGTCCGTCGTCGTCGAGATCGACCTCGACGGCACCGGCAAGGTCGACGTGTCGACCGGGGTCGGTTTCTACGACCACATGCTCGACCAGCTCGGCCGGCACGGTCTGTTCGACCTGACCGTGAAGACCGAGGGCGACCTGCACATCGACTCCCACCACACCATCGAGGACACCGCCCTCGCGCTGGGCGCCGCCTTCAAGCAGGCGCTCGGCGACAAGATGGGCATCTACCGCTTCGGCAACTGCACGGTGCCGCTGGACGAGTCGCTCGCCCAGGTGACCGTCGACCTGTCCGGCCGCCCGTACCTCGTGCACACCGAGCCGGAGAACATGGCTCCGATGATCGGCTCCTACGACACGACGATGACCCGGCACATCCTGGAGTCGTTCGTGGCGCAGGCACAGATCGCGCTGCACGTCCACGTGCCCTACGGCCGCAACGCCCACCACATCGTGGAGTGCCAGTTCAAGGCCCTCGCCCGGGCACTGCGCTACGCCTCCGAACGCGACCCGCGCGCCGCGGGCATCATCCCGTCCACGAAGGGCGCACTCTAACGATGACCGGACTGTCCACCGCCCTCATCGTCGTCGGGCTGTTCCTCGTCGGCGGGATCATCTCCTTCGTCAAGCAGAAGATGCCGAAGAGCCTCATCGTGCTGCTGTCGATCGGTGCCGCGATGTGCCTCGTGGCCGGCGTGATGCGGCTGGAGGTGTGGAATTGACCTCGCCCAGGAAGGTCGTGGTCTTCGACTACGGCTTCGGCAACGTCCGCTCCGCCGAGCGTGCCCTCGCCCGCGCGGGCGCCGACGTAGAGATCACCCGTGACTACGACCGGGCCCTGAACGCCGACGGGCTGCTCGTGCCCGGCGTCGGCGCCTTCGCGGCCTGCATGACGGGCCTGAAGGAGGCGCGCGGCGACTGGATCGTCGAGCGCCGGCTGGCCGGCGGGCGCCCCGTGATGGGCATCTGCGTCGGCATGCAGATCCTGTTCCAGCGCGGCATCGAGCACGGCGTGGAGGCCGAGGGCCTCGACGAGTGGCCCGGCACGGTCGAGCCGCTCCAGGCCGAGGTCGTCCCGCACATGGGCTGGAACACCGTCGACGCGCCCGAGGGCTCACAGCTCTTCGCGGGCCTGGACCACGACGCCCGCTACTACTTCGTGCACTCCTACGCGGTGCACGAGTGGTCCCTGGAGATCACCAACCCGGCGATGCGCGCACCCCTGGTCACCTGGGCGACGCACGGCAAGCCGTTCGTCGCCGCCGTCGAGAACGGCCCCCTGTGGGCCACGCAGTTCCACCCCGAGAAGTCCGGCGACGCCGGGGCGCAGCTGCTCAACAACTGGATCGGAACCCTCTGATGTCCACGCAGTCCCCTGCGAAGCTCGAACTCCTCCCCGCCGTCGACGTGCGCGACGGCCAGGCCGTCCGCCTCGTCCACGGCGAGTCCGGCACGGAGACCTCCTACGGCTCCCCGCTGGAGGCGGCCCTCGCCTGGCAGCGGTCCGGCGCCGAGTGGCTGCACCTCGTCGACCTGGACGCCGCGTTCGGCACCGGCGACAACCGTGCGCTGATCGCCGAGGTCACCGCGGCCATGGACATCAAGGTCGAGCTGTCCGGCGGCATCCGCGACGACGACACGCTCGCCGCGGCCCTCGCCACCGGCTGCACCCGCGTCAACCTCGGCACCGCCGCCCTGGAGACCCCCGAGTGGGTAGCCAAGGTCATCGCCGAGCACGGCGACAGGATCGCGGTCGGTCTCGACGTCCGCGGCACGACCCTGCGCGGCCGCGGCTGGACCCGCGACGGCGGCGACCTCTACGAGACGCTGGAGCGCCTCAACTCCGAGGGCTGCGCGCGGTACGTGGTCACCGACATCGCCAAGGACGGCACCCTCCAGGGCCCGAACCTGGAGCTGCTGCGCAACGTCTGCGCGGCGACCGACCGGCCCGTCGTCGCCTCTGGCGGCGTCTCTTCCCTGGCCGACCTGCGTGCCATCGCCGGGCTGGTACCGCTGGGCGTCGAGGGTGCGATCGTGGGCAAGGCCCTGTACGCCAAGGCGTTCACGCTCGAAGAGGCGCTGGAGACGGTGGCGTCATGACGTCCTCGCCGGTGCGGCGTGTGCAGAGCGGGAGCCCCTGGGAGGAGTCCATCGGCTTCGCGCGCGCTGTCGCGGCCGGCGACCGTGTGCTGGTCGCCGGGACGACGTCGTTCAAGGGGCCCGTGCTGCACGGTGAGGGGGACCCCTACCAGCAGGCCAAGGTGGCGTTCGGCAACGCCCTCGAGGCCATCGCGCAGTTCGGGCTCGGTGCCGACTCCGTGATCCGTACGCGCATGTATCTGACCCATGCACGTGACGTGGACGAGGTGGGCCGGGCGCACCAGGAGCTGTTCGGCTCCGTGCGGCCCGCCGCGACCCTGATGGTCGTGGAGGGCTTCGTCGACCCGCGCATCCTGGTCGAAGTGGAACTCGAAGCATTCCGAGGAGCACCGTCGTGACGCTCGCCGTCCGAGTCATTCCCTGCCTGGACGTGGACAACGGCCGGGTCGTCAAGGGCGTCAACTTCCAGAACCTGCGCGATGCGGGCGACCCCGTCGAGATGGCCAAGGTGTACGACGCGGAGGGCGCCGACGAGCTGACCTTCCTCGACATCACGGCGTCGTCGGGCAACCGCGAGACGACGTACGACGTGGTCCGCCGCACCGCGGAGCAGGTCTTCATACCGCTGACGGTGGGCGGCGGGGTCCGTACGGCGGAGGACGTCGACAAGCTGCTGCGTGCGGGGGCGGACAAGGTCGGGGTCAACACCGCGGCGATCGCCCGCCCCGAGCTGATCCGGGAGATCGCCGAGCGGTTCGGGCGCCAGGTGCTGGTGCTGTCGGTGGACGCCCGCCGCACCACGGAGGGCACCGGTACGCCCTCCGGCTTCGAGGTGACCACCCACGGCGGCCGGCGCGGCACCGGCATCGACGCCGTCGAGTGGGCGCACCGCGCCGCCGAACTCGGCGCGGGCGAGATCCTGCTCAACTCGATGGACGCCGACGGCACCAAGGACGGCTACGACCTGGAGATGATCGCCGCAGTGCGCAGGCACGTCACCGTCCCGGTCATCGCCTCGGGCGGCGCCGGCAGGCTCGGCGACTTCGCCCCGGCCGTCGCAGCGGGCGCCGACGCGGTCCTCGCCGCCTCGGTGTTCCACTTCGGTGACCTGCGCATCGGCGAGGTCAAGGAGAGCCTGCGCGCGGCGGGGCACCCCGTGCGCTGACGTCCGCCCCAGGAGCCCCGGTCACTCGAGGAGTGGCCGGGGCCTTTGCGTGGGAGCGGGGTTCCGTGCGGGCGGCGGGGACTCCTCGGGCCGCGGGCGCAGCTACCCTCGCGGTCGCCGTGGCCCTGGGCATCGGGCTGTTCACGGGCCTCTCGGGCGCCCTGTGCGGGGCGCTCGTCCAGACCGTGACCAACCCCGCCTACCTCGGCCGGGTCTCCGCCGTCTCCGGCCTCGTCAGCCTGGGTCTCGCCCCGCTGACCTACCCGGTGACCGGGGCCGCCGTCGCGCTGTGGGGCACGGGGCCCGTCTTCGTCGCGAGCGCCGTGGTCTGCGCGACCGCCGGACTGTACGGCCTGTGCTCACGTCCGCTGCGGGGTGCCGAGCTCCCGCGCTGAGTCCGCGCCAGGTCCCGGGCGGGGGCGCGGCTCGCGGTCCGGCTACGAGCACCGCGACCCGCGCGCGGGCTACCCGATGTGCTCCACCAGCTGCACCAGATTGCCCACCGTGTCGTCCAGTACGGCAGCGATCACCGTGCCCTGCCGCTCGGGCGGCTGTGTGAAGACCACGCCGCGCGCGCTCAGCCGCTCGTACTCGGCACGTACGTCGTCCACCGAGAAGACGATGCACGGGATCCCCGCCGCACGCAGCGCCCGGCGGTACGGCGCGGCGATCGGGCCCTGGCCGGGTTCCAGCAGCAGCTGGAGCTCCGGCTGGGCGCCCGGCGCGCCCACGGTGACGAAGAAGGCGCCGCCACCCAGGTCGGAGTGGATCCGGGTCTCGAAACCGAGGAGATCCGTATAGAAGACGTGCGCCTTCGGCACGTCGTCGACGTACACACCGGTCATGGCGACCTTGATCACGGCGAGGGCTCCTGAACGCTGGGCTGCTCCGGGATGCCGGGTACTTCCTGTGCGGAGGCTAAGTGCCGGGCCGTGGGAACGCTAGGTGAGGAGCTGTGCGGAGGCCAGGTGCCGGTTGTGCGGGGACTGGGAAGCAGCTGTGCGGAGCACGGGCGGGCGATGTGCACGGGCGGCCGATGTGCACGGGCCCGCCGGATGTGCACGGCGCGGCCGGCGGACGCCCGGCGCCCGGCCGGCCGCGGTCGCCTGGGCCGAACCCGGATGCGCCGCGTCCGCCCGTATGCCGGCCGGTGGCTAGATGCCGAGCTTCTTCGTCTCGCTGAGCCTGGCGATCGCGTCCTGGTCGCCCTCCAGCTCCACCCGGGCCGCGTCCTGCCGCCCGAAGGCGAACATCGTCAGCTCACCGGGCTCCCCGGTGACCGTCACCACGGGGGTGCCCTTGTGCGCCACGACCGTCTGGCCGTTCGGGCGGCGCAGCACCGTGCCGACGGGCAGACCGCGGCCGAGGAGCCGGGCGCCCCGCTCCAGCCGGGACCACAGGACGTCCGCGAAGACCGGGTCCAGCTCGCGCGCCGACCAGTCCGGCTGGGCACGGCGCACGTCCTCGGCATGGACGTAGAACTCGACCGCGTTCGACGCCTCGTCGATCTGCTTCACGGAGAACGGCGAGAACCGCGGCGGGCCGGTACGGATGAGCTGGATCAGCTCCTCGTACGGCTTCGCGGCGAACTCCTCCTGCACCCGCTCCAGCCGGGCCGCCAGCGGCTTGATCAGGATCCCGCCCGCCGCGTCGGGGCGCCGCTCGCGCACCACGACGTGCGCGGCCAGGTCCCTGGTCAGCCAGCCTTCGCAGAGTGTCGGGGCGTCGGGGCCTGCGGCCTCCAAGAGCTCGGCGAGCAGCAGCCGTTCACGCTTCGCATGGGTCGACATGGGCCCAGCGTACGGCCGGGTGCCGGGCCCTGCCACGGCATCCACGGCCGTCGGGTGCCCCGGGCGACGGCCGGCGGCCGGACGGGCAGGCTCCGGTTCCGTCCACCGGCCGGACGGGGTGCCCCGCTCCCCCTCCCCATCGAGCACAATGGCACTCATGACCAGCACGCCCCGGCAGCCCAGCCAGCTCGACCCGGAGATCGCCGCGCGCCTGAAGCGCGGTGTCGACGGGCTCGTCCCCGCGATCGCCCAGCAGTACGACACCGGTGAGGTGCTCATGATGGGCTGGATGGACGACGAGGCGCTGCATCGCACGCTGACCACGGGCCGCTGCACCTACTGGTCCCGCAGCCGCCGGGAGTACTGGGTCAAGGGCGACACCTCCGGGCACGTCCAGTACGTCAGGTCGGTGGCACTCGACTGCGACGCCGACACGCTGCTGGTGAAGGTCGACCAGGTCGGCGCCGCCTGTCACACGGGCGCCCGGACCTGCTTCGACGCCGATGTCCTCCCTTTGAGTGAGTAAGGTCGGCGGCCATGGACCTCGAGACGTTCCGCAAGCTCGCCACCGACCGCCGAGTCATCCCCGTCAGCCGCAAGCTGCTCGTGGACGGCGACACCCCCGTGGGGCTGTACCGAAAGCTCGCCGCCGAGCGCCCCGGCACCTTCCTGCTGGAGTCCGCGGAGAACGGCCGCTCCTGGTCCCGCTACTCCTTCGTCGGCGTCCGCAGCGCGGCCACGCTGACCGAGCGTGACGGCCAGGTGCACTGGCTGGGCACCCCGCCGGTGGGTGTGCCGACGGAAGGCGACCCGCTCGCCGCGCTGCGCGCCACCGTCGACGCGCTGCACACCCCGCACGACCTGGGCGCCGGGATGCCCCCCTTCACCGGCGGCATGGTCGGCTATCTGGGGTACGACATCGTGCGGCGCCTGGAGAAGATCGGCCCGGGCGAGCGCGACGACCTGAAGCTGCCCGAGCTCACGATGCTGCTGACCAGCGATCTCGCGGTGCTGGACCACTGGGACGGCTCGGTCCTGCTGATCGCCAACGCGATCAACCACAACGACCTCGAGACGGGCGTCGACGAGGCGTACGCCGACGCGGTCGCCCGGCTCGACGCGATGGAGGCCGATCTGTCCCGGCCGGTCGCCCAGCCGCCCGCCGTGCTGCCGCCGTCCGAGCTGCCCGAGTACACCGCCCTGTGGGGCGGCCCGGACTTCCAGGACGCGGTCGAGGACGTCAAGGAGCGCATCCGCGCCGGCGAGGCCTTCCAGGTGGTGCCCTCGCAGCGGTTCGAGACCCCGTGCGCGGCGAGCGCGCTCGACGTCTACCGGGTGCTGCGGGCGACGAACCCGTCCCCGTACATGTACCTCTTCCGCTTCGACGGCTTCGACGTGGTGGGCTCCAGTCCGGAGGCCCTGGTCAAGGTCGAGGACGGCCGGGCGATGGTCCACCCGATCGCCGGGACCCGCCCCCGCGGAGCCACGCCCCAGGCGGACCAGGCCCTCGCCGACGAGCTGCTCGCCGACCCGAAGGAGCGCGCCGAGCACCTGATGCTCGTCGACCTCGGCCGCAACGACCTGGGGCGGGTCTGCGAGCCCGGCTCGGTCGAGGTGGTCGACTTCATGTCCGTCGAGCGGTACTCGCACGTGATGCACATCGTGTCGACGGTGACGGGCCGCGTCGCCGAGGGCCGCACGGCCTTCGACGTCCTCACGGCCTGCTTCCCGGCCGGCACCCTCTCCGGTGCGCCCAAGCCGCGCGCGATGCAGATCATCGACGAGCTGGAGCCCTCGCGCCGGGGGCTGTACGGCGGGTGCGTGGGCTATCTGGACTTCGCGGGCGACTCCGACACCGCCATCGCCATCCGCACGGCCCTGCTGCGCGACGGCACGGCGTACGTGCAGGCGGGCGCCGGCATCGTGGCCGACTCGAACCCGGTCGCGGAGGACGACGAGTGCCGCAACAAGGCGGCGGCCGTCCTCCGCGCGGTGCACACCGCCAACCGGCTCGGCCGCTAGGGGGCTTCGTCCTGCGGATCACACCCGGGCCCGCGAGGCCCGCCCGGTCCGCAGGACGCCCCGGCGCCGTTCACCGGGTGACGGCGGGTCAGCCGGTGAAGGCCGCCGTGCCGTTCGGGGTGCCGAGGCCCGTCGGGCCGTCGTAGCCCGTACCCGCGGTGCACAGGTACGCGGGCGAGCAGCTGCCGTTGGAGCCGCCCGTCACGTCGTACAGCGCCGAGGTGTGGGCGTAGGGGAACGACGACGGGGTGGACCCGGCGGACGGGGTGCCGGCGAGCGCGTAGACCGCCGCGATCAGCGGGGCCGATGCGCTGGTGCCGCCGAAGACCTCCCAGCCCGGGTCACCGCCGTAGGTGTCGTACACGGCGACTCCGGTCGCCGGGTCGGCGACCGCCGAGACATCGGCGACGGTCCGCCGCGCACAGCCCGTGTCCTGCTGCCAGCTCGGCTTGGCGTCGTACGCGGAGCATCCGGAGCCCGCGCCGCTCCACGCCGACTCGGTCCAGCCGCGTGCGGTGGAGGCGGTGGTGAGCGACGTACCGCCGACGGCCGTGACGTAGCGCGACGCGGCCGGGTACTCCACGCCGTAGCCGCCGTCGCCGGAGCTGACGGTGATCGCGACGCCCGGGTGGTTGAAGTAGGAGGTGTCGTAGCTCGTGTCGGATGCGGACTCGGCGCCGCCGTAGCTGTTGGACACGTACTTGGCGCCGAGCGAGACGGCGGTGTTCACGGCGGTGCCCAGGTTCGTCATCGTCGGCGACTTGGCCTCGACCAGCAGGATCTTGCAGTTCGGGCAGGCCGCGCTGACCATGTCGAGGTCGAGGGATATCTCCTCGGCCCAGCCGCGGTCCGCGCGCGGGAGCGTGCCGGTGCCGGTCTGGCCGACCTTCTTGAAGCAGCCGCCGGCGGTGGTGCAGGCGGGCAGCCCGTACTGGGAGCGGTAGGCGGCCAGGTCGGACTCGGCGTTCGGGTCGTCGTAGGCGTCGACGATCGCCACGGTCCGGCCCGAACCTGCCGTCGACGACGGCAGGTTGTACGCGGCCTGGAGCGACGCCGGGCCGTACCCGGAGGGCGCCGCGGCGGCCGTCAGATCGCGTTCGGCGTGCGCGGACTTCGGGGTGCCCGCGGTGACCTTGAGCGCATTGCAGGCCATGACGTCCTTGCCGGTGGGCAGGGCACAGGCACGGGCGGCCCTGACGCCGTGCCCGGCTGCCGTCGCGAGGGGCGCCGCCTGTCCCGCCGGTGCGGCGAAGGCGAGCGCGGCCGCGGCCATCGAGGCAACGGCGGCGACGGAGAGCGTGGGGGTTCTGCGCAACGTAATCCTCCGAGAGGTCGGTGAACCGGAGAGGTGCTGGGGTGCGCGGTGCGGGCCGTGACATGTGGTGCACGTCACCGGCCGCGCAGAACCTAGGACTGTCCGTGGCATGCCAACAACGGAATCGTTGAACTCTGTATCTCTGTTTGGGAATTGAGGGTTCCGCTTGGGTCGATCAAGGGTGACCCATGGGCGAACGCTTGCCCGATCATGGGTTGACGCCGCCCGGACGGCCCCCGGTTGTCGCCGGGGCGCCGCGGCAGGCGATAGTGGAGTACGTGACTGCCGTACCGAACCCGCGCTCCGAAGCCGCCGCGCCCGCGCGACGGGGGTCCTCGCTGTCCGAGACGAGCCGAGGGCGCGGGGGAGGCCGCCGCAGCCTCGCCGCCGCGCTGTTCCTCGGCGCCGTCGGCGCGGCCGTGGCGCTGCTCGCCTCCCGGCAGGGCTGGGCCCACGGCACCGCGTCCGTGGCCGGCGGGGGCTTCCCGCTGACCGCCAGGGGCAGCGACGTCACCGGTGTGCCCGCGGCCCTCGCGATCGTGGGGCTCGCCGCCCTCGTCGCCGTCTTCGCCGTGCGCCGCGCCGGACGCGTCCTGGTCTCCGCGCTGCTCGCCCTGAGCGGCGCAGGAACGATCGCCGCCGCCGTGCTCGGCGCATCCGACGGCTCCGCACTCGACGAGAAGGCCGCCCAGGTGTCCGGCGACGCCGCCGCGACCGTGCAGGCGCTCAGCCACACCGTCTGGCCGTACGTCGCCGCCGCGGGCGGCGCGCTCATCCTGTTCTCCGGCCTGCTCGCCCTGCGCTACGGCAGCGTCTGGCCCGCCATGTCGGGACGCTACGAGCGCGACGGCAGTCCCCGGCCCCGCAAGGCCCGCGCGGTCGACCCGGAGCGCCCCGAGGAGCTGTGGAAGGCCCTCGACCGGGGCGAGGACCCCACCGGCTGAGAAGCCGCCCCGGGGGCCCGCCCGGACCCGCGGGCACTGTGGCCCACCCCACCTCCGAGCACCCGGGCGCATACGGGACAATGAGGGAGAGCGTCCGGCTCACCACACGCCTACTGCAACGAGGAGCACGTCATGTCGGGCAGCAGCCACGGCCACGGACACACCCCGGCCGCTTGGACCGGTGTCATCATCTCCTTCATCGGTTTCTGCGTCGCGGGTGCCTTCACGGTCACGCTGAACCCGGTGGGCTTCTGGGCCGGCATGGTCCTCATCGGCCTCGGTGCCGTCGTGGGCGGCCTCATGCGCGCCGCCGGCCTGGGTCAGACGCCGAAGCGCCAGTCCCGCCCGCAGCCGCAGGCCGCGCACTCGGAGGCCTGACCCGCGCGCACCACGGTGCTCCAGGGGGCGGAACCGGTCGTGAACCGGTTCCGCCCTTCGTATGTGCTCGCACCGCCGGCGCGTCCGCCGCAGACACGGAGACGCCCGCCGAGGCCCCGGAGGGGGCACCCCGCGGGCGGCCGGCGCGGTCACGGGGCAGAATGCCCGAGTGATCGCCGATCCTGACAGCGCCGCGTCTGCTGCGTCCGCCGCGCCCGCGGAGCCCGCCCGGGCGGTGCTGCGGCGCCTGGCCGTGCCCGCCGGGGTGCTGGCCGCCGTCGCGGCCGCCTTCACCTACGTCGGTGCCGTCGACCCGAACGAACCGGGCCACTACCCCGTCTGCCCGCTGTACCGGTTCACCGGCCTGTACTGCCCCGGCTGCGGCGGTCTGCGCAGCGCGCACGCCTTCGTCCACGGCGATCTCACCGCGGCCCTCGCCGACAACGCGCTCGCCGTGGCGGGATACGCCGCGTTCGCCGTGCTGTGGACCCTCTGGGCGGTCAGGGCGGCCCGCGGGCGGCCCCTGCGCCTCGATCCGAGCCCGGTCCTCCTCTGGGGCACCGGATTCGTGATCACGGCCTTCACCGTCGTCCGGAACCTGCCCTTCGGCGGCTGGCTCCATCCTTGATCCGCAGGGAAAGTCCAGGTAGTGGGACCGACGTCAACCGGATGCGAGACCCACGCCCTCCTGCGGATACCATCGATGTGACCCCCGGAACACTTTCACAGGTGCTCCGAGGCAACACCGTCAACCGTCAACCGTCAGGGAAGGGGGCCGCTCGCGTGAGTGTGCTCGACGAGATCATCGACGGAGTCCGTGCCGACCTCGCGGAGCGGCAGGCGCGCGTCAGCCTCGACGAGCTCAAGGAGCGCGCGGCGAAGGCTCCGCAGGCCAAGGACGGCGTCGCGGCGCTCCGCGGCGACAGCGTCAAGGTGATCTGCGAGGTCAAGCGCTCCAGCCCGTCGAAGGGCGCCCTGGCGGCCATCGCCGACCCGGCCGGCCTCGCCGCCGACTACGAGGCGGGCGGCGCCGCCGTCATTTCCGTCCTGACCGAGGAGCGCCGCTTCGGCGGATCGCTCGCCGACCTGGAGGCCGTCCGGGCCCGGGTCGACATCCCCGTGCTGCGCAAGGACTTCATCGTCACGTCGTACCAGCTGTGGGAGGCCCGTGCGTACGGCGCGGACCTCGCGCTGCTCATCGTCGCCGCCCTCGACCAGCCCGCCCTGGAGTCCCTCGTCGAGCGTGCCGAGTCCATCGGCCTCACGCCGCTCGTCGAGGTGCACGACGAGGACGAGGTCGAGCGGGCCGTGGCCGCCGGCGCCAAGGTCATCGGCGTCAACGCCCGCAACCTGAAGACCCTCAAGGTCGACCGCGACACCTTCGAGCGGGTCGCACCCGAGATCCCCGGGAGCATCGTCAAGGTCGCCGAGTCCGGCGTCCGTGGCCCGCACGACCTGATCGCGTACGCCAACGCGGGCGCCGACGCGGTTCTCGTGGGCGAGTCCCTGGTCACCGGCAAGGACCCGAGGACGGCGGTCTCCGACCTCGTCGCCGCGGGCGCCCACCCGGCCATCCGGCACGGCAGGAGCTGACAGCCGCCATGCCGATCTCGTCCCGCCTCGCCCGCGGCTGCCGCCCACGCGGCTGCCGCGCGCCGGCGCGCCGTGTCCACGGCCGCCGTGTGCGGTACGTCATCGGCGACGAGCCGGGCCAGGTCAACGGCATGCGATGGCGTCGCCGCTAGCGCGCATGTGAGCTCCGCCCGGTCGCCGGGCGGGGCACCGCCCATGTGGCACCGCCGGTTCCTCCGGTGGCGACCGCGGCCCGTCCCCACCCGGACCCGAGCCGGGGGCCCCGCCCCCGACCCCTCCCCGGTGCGCCGGGGGCGGGAACGCCCGTCGCCGGAGCGCCGTCGGTGCGGCACCGAAGCTCTCCCCGGTGGAGGGCGCCCGCCCTCACGGCCGGGCGCCGCCCCGGGAGGCCGTCACCGCCCCGTGACACCGGATGCTCCGCAGCCGGGGACGCGGGGCCGGGCTCCGCCGCGCGGCGGCGACCGGCACCCCGCCGGCGGACGGCCGAGCGCCGCACCGCGGGATGCCACGGCACAGGGCATGCGCGCAGATACCGTGACCACCGTCAGACCCGGACACGGGGCGAGAGCCCCACGCGAGGTTCGCATGTGCAGCGACTACTTCATCCCTGACCCGGAGGGTCGGGTTCCCAGCGCCGAGGGCTACTTCGGCGCGTTCGGCGGCAAGTTCATCCCGGAGGCGCTGGTCGCCGCCGTGGACGAGGTCGCCGTCGAATACGACAAGGCGAAGGCCGACCCCGAGTTCGCACGCGAACTCGACGACCTGCTCGTCCACTACACCGGACGGCCGAGCGCCCTCACCGAGGTGCCCCGGTTCGCCGAACACGCCGGCGGCGCGCGCGTCTTCCTCAAGCGCGAGGACCTGAACCACACCGGCTCCCACAAGATCAACAACGTGCTCGGGCAGGCCCTCCTCACCAGGAGGATGGGCAAGACCCGGGTGATCGCGGAGACCGGCGCCGGTCAGCACGGCGTCGCGACCGCGACCGCCTGCGCCCTCTTCGGACTCGAGTGCACCATCTACATGGGTGAGATCGACACCCAGCGCCAGGCCCTGAACGTCGCCCGCATGCGCATGCTCGGCGCCGAGGTCGTGGCCGTGAAGTCCGGCTCCCGGACCCTCAAGGACGCCATCAACGAGGCCTTCCGGGACTGGGTCGCCAACGTCGACCGCACCCACTACCTCTTCGGCACCGTCGCCGGGCCGCACCCGTTCCCGGCCATGGTGCGCGACTTCCACCGGGTCATCGGCGTCGAGGCGCGGCGGCAGATCCTGGAGCGTGCCGGGCGGCTCCCCGACGCCGCCGTCGCCTGCGTCGGCGGCGGCTCGAACGCCATCGGGCTCTTCCACGCCTTCATCCCCGACACCGGCGTCCGCCTCATCGGCTGCGAGCCGGCGGGCCACGGCATCGAGACCGGCGAGCACGCGGCCACCCTGACCGCGGGCGAGCCCGGGATCCTGCACGGCTCCCGCTCGTACGTCCTCCAGGACGAGGAAGGCCAGATCACCGAGCCGTACTCGATCTCGGCGGGTCTGGACTACCCCGGCATCGGGCCCGAGCACGCCTACCTCAAGGACAGCGGCCGCGGCGAGTACCGTGCCGTCACCGATGATGCGGCCATGCAGGCCCTGCGCCTGCTGTCGCGCACCGAGGGCATCATCCCGGCCATCGAGAGCGCCCATGCGCTGGCCGGGGCCCTGGAGGTCGGCAAGGAGCTCGGCAAGGACGGGCTGATCGTCGTCAACCTCTCCGGGCGCGGCGACAAGGACATGGACACCGCGGCCCGCTGGTTCGGGCTGTACGACACCGACGCGGCCGTCGAGGCGGACGCGAACGGCGGCATCGCCGAGATCCGGGGGGACGCCAAGTGAGCGGCAACGTCAAGCTGTTGGGCGACACCCTGGCCGCGGCCCGGGCCGAGGGCCGCTCCGCGCTCATCGCCTACCTCCCGGCCGGATTCCCGACCGTGGACGGCGGCATCGCCGCGGTCAGGGCCGTCTTCGACGGCGGCGCCGACATCGTCGAGGTCGGGCTCCCGCACAGCGACCCGGTCCTCGACGGGCCGGTCATCCAGACCGCCGACGACATCGCGCTGCGCGGCGGCGTCAGGATCGCGGACGTGATGCGCACGGTCCGCGAGGCCCACGAGGCGACGGGCAAGCCGGTGCTCGTCATGACGTACTGGAACCCGATCGACCGCTACGGCATCGAGCGGTTCACCGCCGAGCTCGCGGAGGCCGGAGGCGCGGGCTGCATCCTGCCCGACCTGCCGGTCCAGGAGTCCGCGACCTGGCGGGAGCACGCCGAGAAGCACGGCCTCGCCACGGTCTTCGTCGTCGCGCCGAGCAGCAAGGACGAGCGGCTCGCGGAGATCACCGCCGCGGGGTCCGGCTTCGTCTACGCGGCGTCGCTGATGGGCGTCACCGGCACGCGCGAATCGGTGGGCGCACAGGCCCAGGACCTGGTCCGGCGCACCCGCGCCACCACCGACCTGCCGGTCTGCGTCGGCCTCGGTGTCTCCAACGCCACCCAGGCCGCCGAGGTCGCCGGCTTCGCCGACGGAGTGATCGTCGGCTCCGCGTTCGTGAAGCGGATGCTGGACGCCCCCGACGACGCGGCGGGCCTCGACGCCGTCCGGGCGCTCGCGGGCGAGCTGGCGAAGGGCGTGCGCGCGCAGGCGTAGTCCGAACGGGTGGACCTGGGACCGGGGAGGCACGCGGGTGCCTCCCCGGTTCGTTGGCGGGGTGTGAACGAGAACAATCGTGAGGGAAACCGCTCGGCCCGCGACCGGCTTGCCGCCGAGCGAGAGCGTTCCAGGGCCAAGGAGAAGCGCCGCCGCGGCCTGATCGTGGGCGGGGCCGTCGTCGGCGTCCTCGCCCTGGCCGCCGTGATCGGCGTCATCGCCGCCAACGCGGGAAAGAAGGGCAGTGCCTCCGGCTCCGTCGTCGCGCCCAGCGGAGCCACGGGCAAGGACAGCCTCGTCATCCCCGTCGGACGGAACAGCGCCAAGACCACCCTCACCATCTGGGAGGACTTCCGCTGCCCGGTCTGCAAACAGTTCGAGAGCGCCTACCGCCCGACGGTCCACGAGCTGGTCGACAAGGGCCTGCTGAAGGTCGAGTACCACTTCGCCACGCTCATCGACGGAAACCTCGGCGGCTCCGGCTCCCTGCGCGCGGCGAACGCCGCGGCCTGCGCCCAGGAGGCCGGGAAGTTCCGCGACTACCACGACGTGCTGTACGAGAACCAGCCCCCGGAGACCACGGACGGCTACGGGGACAACGCCAAGCTGATCGACCTCGCCGGCAAGGTGGGAGGGCTCAGCACGGACGCCTTCAAGAAGTGCGTCCAGGACGGCACGCACGACAACTGGGTCGCCAAGTCCGAGGACGCATTCCGCAAGGGAAACTTCGAAGGCACCCCGACGGTTCTGCTCAACGGCAAGGACGCGTACCGCACGCTCACGCCCCAGAAGCTGAAGCAGACGGCCGAGGCGGCGGCCCAGGGGTGATCCTTCCCTGTTATGGACCCGTAGCCGGGTGGGTTGCCGCGTCCCCCATCCGGCACGGTAGCGTCGACCTTGCCATGGACCTTGCCTATATTCCCAGCCCGTCGCGCGGGGTGCTGTATCTCGGCCCCATTCCGCTGCGCGGCTACGCGTTCTGCATCATCATCGGCGTCTTCGTGGCCGTCTGGCTCGGCAACAAGCGCTGGATCGCCCGCGGCGGGCAGTCCGGCACCGTCGCCGACATCGCGGTCTGGGCGGTGCCCTTCGGCCTCGTCGGCGGGCGGCTCTACCACGTCATCACGGACTACGAGCTCTACTTCAGCCCGGGCCGCAACTGGGTCGACGCCTTCAAGATCTGGCAGGGCGGCCTCGGCATCTGGGGTGCCGTCGCGCTCGGCGCGCTCGGCGCGTGGATCGGCTGCCGCCGACGCGGCATCCCGCTGCCCGCGTACGCCGACGCGGTCGCGCCCGGCATCGCCTTCGCCCAGGCCATCGGACGCTGGGGCAACTGGTTCAACCAGGAGCTCTACGGGCGCGAGACCCATGTGCCCTGGGCCCTGCACATCACCTCCTCCGCGGACGGCCGGGTGCCGGGCTACTACCACCCGACGTTCCTGTACGAGTCGCTGTGGTGCGTCGGTGTCGCGCTGCTCGTCCTGTGGGCGGACCGGCGCTTCAAGCTGGGGCACGGGCGGGCGTTCGCGCTGTACGTCGCCGCGTACTGCGTGGGCCGAGGCTGGATCGAGTACATGCGCGTCGACGACGCCCACCATGTGCTCGGCCTGCGCCTGAACGACTGGACCGCCCTGGGCGTGTTCCTCCTCGCCGTGGTCTACTTCGTGCTCTCGGCGCGGCGCCACCCGGGCCGCGAGGAGGTCGTGGAGCCACTGCCCGCCGGCGAGAGCGCGGCCCCCGGCGAGGGCGCCGAGGGCGCCCCGGCCGACCAGGAGCCCTCGGACGCCGAGGACACGACGTCCCCGGACGGGTCCGCCCCCGCGGCGGAACCCGACGACGACACCGCGTCCGAGTCCGAGTCGCAGTCCGAGAAGGACGGTGCCTCCTCGGGCACCAAGAAGGGCTGACCCGTACGTACACCCCGACGGGGCCCCGGACGAAGAGTCCAGGGCCCCGTCGTCGTGTTCCGGAGTGTTCCGCGCACCCCGGCCGGGCCTCCGGGGGCACCGCCTCCGGGCTCCGGAGGGGCCGGAACCTTCCCCCCGCCCCCGCCCCCGACCCCGGCTACGGCGCCCGGGCCGCCAGCGCCAGTGTGCGGCGGGCGGCCTCGACGATCGCCAGGTCGACGAAGCGGCCGTCGGGGAGCGCCTGCGCGCCGGGGGAGGTGGCGGCGGCGGTCACCACCTCCTCGGCGTCGGCCACCTCCTCCCGGCTCGGGAGGTACGCCGACTCGATGATGGGCAGCTGCCGCGGATGCACCGCCATCCGGCCGAGGAAGCCGAGGGCGCGCCCCCGTGCGCACGAGGCGGCGAGCCCCGCCAGGTCCCGGACGTGCGGGTAGACCGACTGGGCGGGCGGCTCCAGGCCGGCCGCCCGCGCGGCCAGCACCACGCGGCCGCGCGCGTAGTCCAGCCCCACCTCGTCCCGCACCCCGAGATCCGCCCGCAGATCGGCCTCGCCGAGACCGATGCTGCGCAGTGAGGGGTGCGCACGGGCGACCGCGAAGGCGTGCTCCACGCCGAGGGCGGATTCGAGCAGGGCGTACAGGGGGAGCCCCCGGCGCCCCGCCCCCCGGGACGGCGAGCCGTCGACACGGGCGCACGCCTCGGCGACTCGGACCACCTGCGCGGGGGCCGTCACCTTGGGCAGTCGCAGGCCGGAGAGCCCCGGGAGCCCGGCGACCGCGTGCACATCGGCGTCGCCCAGCGGCCCGTCCGGTGCGTTCACGCGCACGTGCACCGGCACGGGAGGCACATCGGACAGCAGCTCCGCCGTGGCCTTGCGGGCGTACTCCTTGCGCGCCGGGGCCACCGCGTCCTCCAGGTCGACGACCACCACGTCGGCGCCCATGGCCAGCGCCTTCACCACCACCTCGGGGCGGTCCCCGGGGACGTACAGCCAGGTCAGCGGCGCGGGCCCGGGGAGCGGACCGGGCCGGCGGCCGGGCGGCGCACTCATACGGCACCCGCCGCCCGCAGTCGTGCGATCTCCTCGTGCGTGAACCCCGCTCCGGCCAGGACGGCGTCGGTGTCCGCGCCGTGCGGCCGGCCCGCCCAGCGGATCGCGCCGGGTGTCTCGGAGAGCCGGAAGAGGATGTTCTGCATGCGCAGGGGCCCGAGCTCAGGGTCGTCGAGCGTGGTGATCGAGCCGAGGGCCGCGTACTGGGGGTCGGTCATGATGTCGCGCACGTCCTGGACCGGCGCCACCGCCGCCTCCGCCTTCTCGAAAGCCTCGACGACCTCGGCCCTGCTGTGCCGGGCGATCCAGTCGCCGACCGCCTTGTCGAGCACGTCCGCGTGCCCGGCCCGCTCCACGCCCGTGGCGAACCACGGCTCGGCGGTGAGCTCGGGCCGGCCCACCAGACGCATCACGCGCTCCGCCACGGACTGGGCGGAGGTGGAGACGGCGACCCAGGCACCGTCGGAGGTGCGATAGGTGTTGCGGGGCGCGTTGTTCGTGGAGCGGTTGCCGGTGCGGGGCTGGACGTGGCCCAGCTGGTCGTACCAGAGCGGCTGCGGCCCGATCGCCGTCAGGATCGGCTCGATGATCGCCATGTCCACGACCTGCCCCCGGCCGGTGCGCTCGCGCCCGGCCAGCGCCGTCATCACGGCGTACGCCGTGGTGATTCCGGCGATCGTGTCGGCGAGGCCGAACGGCGGCAGCGTCGGCGGCCCGTCCGGTTCGCCGGTGATCGCCGCGAAGCCGCTCATCGCCTCGGCGAGCGTGCCGAACCCGGGGCGGCGGGCGTATGGGCCCGCCTGACCGAAGCCGGTGACCCGAGCGAGGACGAGCCGGGGATTGGCCGCGGACAGCTCGGGCCAGCCCAGGTGCCAGCGCTCCAGCGTTCCGGGCCGGAAGTTCTCGACGACGACATCGGCGCCGGCCACGAGACGGAGCAGCACCTCCCGGCCGCCGTCCGTCGACAGATCGGCGGTCACGGTGCGCTTGTTGCGGCCCAGCAGTTTCCACCACAGCCCGACCCCGCCCTTGGCGGGCCCGTGCCCGCGCGAGGGGTCCGGGCGCCGTGGGTGCTCCACCTTGATCACCTCGGCCCCGAAGTCGCCCAGCATGGTCGCGGCGAGCGGCCCGGCGAAGAGCGTCGCGAGATCGAGGACGCGCAACCCGGTCAGGGGCGGCGCCGTGGGAGCGGGGGCCGGTGTTCCGGGCGCGGGCGCGGTGACCGGCGTCCCGGGCGTGGTCGCATCGGGCGCGGCGCCGGGATGCCCGGTGGCGGCGTCGGGGGGAACGGTCATGGCGCCGCCCGCTTCACGGCCTTGTCGATCTCCGGCCGGTAGGGCATCGCCGACGACGCCCCCGGCCGCTGCACGGAGAGCGCCGCCGCAGCCGAGGCCCAGGTGAGGGCGTCCCGCACGGGGCGCCCCTCGCCTAGGGCGACGGCCAGGGCGCCGACGAAGGTGTCGCCGGCGCCGGTGGAGTCCACGGCGGTGACACGGGGCGCGGACACCGTGATCGTCTCGGCGCCCCGCCCGGCGTACAGGCTTCCCGCCGCCCCCAGCGTGATCACCACCTCCGACACCCGGTCGAGCAGCGCGTCGGCCGCACGGTGCGGGTCGGTCAGTCCGGTCAGTGCGACGGCCTCGTGCTGGTTGGCCACCAGCAGGTCGGTCGCGGCGAGCAGACCCGGCGGCAGGGGGCCTGCCCCGCTCGCACGCGGCCGGGCGCTCGGGGACGGCACGGGGGAGGGCGTCAGCACGGTGCGCACGCCGTGCCGGCGCGCCGCCGATGCCGCGGCGAGCACACCCTCCAGCGGCACCTCCAGCTGGAGCAGCAGCAGATCGGCGGCGCCGATGACGGTCTCGTCGCCGGGCCCGAGCGAGGTGAGCGTGCCGTTGGCGGCGGGGATGACGACGATGGCGTTGCCGCCCTCCTCGTCGACGACGATGTGCGCGGTGCCGCTCGGCCCCTCGACGGTGCGCAGCAGGTCGGTGTCGACACCCGAGTGGTCGAGCGTGTCCCGCAGCTGGGTGCCGAAGGAGTCGGCGCCGACCGCGCCGATCATCGTCACGCTGCCCCCCGCGCGGGCCGCCGCCACGGCCTGGTTGGCGCCCTTGCCGCCGGGGACCGTACGGAACTCCCGTCCCGTCACGGTCTCCCCGCGCTGCGGCGCCTTCGCCACATAGGCGACGAGATCCATGTTGGCGCTGCCGAACACGGTGATGTCTGTCATGCGGGCGGTACCTCCAGGGGGGTGGCGGTTCGGGTGCGGTCGTCGCCGGCGGGCACCTGCGCGAGCCGACGGGCCACCGCGTGCGTGCGGGCCGCGAGCGTGTCGAAGCCGATGCCGTCGCATCCGGCGACGGACGTGGCGAGACGGTTCCGCAGGGGCGTGGTCCAGTGTGCCGGGAGCGCCTCGGGGCGGCCCGCGAGCAGCCCGGCGACGGAGCCGGCCGTGGCGCCGTTCGAGTCCGTGTCCCAACCGCCGGACACGGCGCGGCAGATGGATCCGGCGAAGTCGCCGTCGGCGTGGCTGAGGGCGGCGGCGACCAGGGCCGCGTTGGGCACCACATGCACCCAGTGGTAGCCGTCGGGGCCTCCGTACCGTGCGTGCAGCCGGTCGACGACGGACTCGAAGTCCGCTTCCTCCGCCGCCAGACTCATACCGTGGCGGACGGCTCCGGCGAGACGGGACCGGGGCGGTACGACGGTCAGCCCCGTATGCAGACAGGCCTGCACGTCGCCGTCGCCGTCGCCGTCGCCGCCCGCCGCGCACGCGATCGCCGCCGCCACGAACATCGCGCCGTACACGCCGTTGCCGGTGTGCGTGAGCGTCGCGTCGCGGTGCGCCCGCTCGGCGGCGGTGCCCGGGTCGCCGGGGTGGGCCCAGCCGTGGACATCGGCGCGGATGACGGCGCCGATCCACTCCCGGAACGGATTGCGGAGGCGGGCCGTGCGCGGCGGTTCGACGCCGTCGAGGAGATTGCGATACGCGACGCGCTCGGCGGTGAAGACGCGTCCTGCGGGGAGTTCGTCGAGCCACAGCCGGGCCAGGTCGGCGGTGCGGAAGCCGTCCCCGTACCGCTCGTAGAGCAGCAGGGTGAGCAGCGGATGATCGAGGTCGTCGTCCTCCGGCATGCCGTCGATGTTCTCCGCGAGCGAGGTGGCGGCGGACCGGCGGTTCCAGGGGTGGGCGCGGGCCAGGCCGTCGGGCAGGCCGCGTGCCGTGAACCAGGTGCGCAGGGGCCAGTTGCCGGTGGCGCGGGCGAGGTCGCGGATGCCGTCCAGGGGCAGCTTCTCGACGGGCTTCCCGAGCAGGCAGCCCGCCGCCCGGCCCAGCCACGCCGCGTGCAGGGCGTCGCGGGTGACGGTGCGTCGGATCGCGGGCGGGGCGGTGCACGCGGGCGCCGGGGCTCCGGGCGGGGGCGCGGGGACGGTGGGCCAGTCGGGGCAGGCCGCCTTGATCGCCACGAGCCCGGTGGGTTCGTCTCCGGCGAGCGGCGAGGGCAACGCGGCCAGTTCGTCGAGGAGTTCGACGGCGAGCTCGCGCAGCAGCGGTGTCACGGGCTCCGGGGAGGCCCCCGCGCGGGGCGGCGCGGCACACCCTCCGGCCGCGCGCCACCGCCGGGCGACCGCGTCTGCGTCCCGCCCGTCCTCATGCGCCTGCCGGAGTTCGTGCCCCACCAGGTCCTCCGGCTGGACCCAGGTGAGCCGCAGACGGCCGACGCCGTCGGGGGCGACGTCACGAGCGGTGGGTGGACGGCTGCTCCCGCAGACCCGGCTGCCGCGAACGGACCCGTCGGGCCCCCGCTCGCGGGCCCCCGGACCGGCCGGACCCCCGGGGCCGCCGCCCGCGTGCTGCGCGCTCCGCACCCGGCCGTCCGCCGCGGGCGGGCCGGGTGCCACGGGCACCGGTCGGCCCCCGGGGGGCGAGGTGGTCAACGGGGGCCCGCCAGGCTTGTGAACGCCGCCTCGTGGGCGCGGCGGCGTTCGGTGTCCCTGGCGAAGATCTCGCGGGTGACCTCCGCGAGGGTGGCCGCCGGGGCGTGCAGATCGAGGCGGCTGGACTCGGAGACCCGGGCGGACCACTCCGTGGGCGGTGCGGAGCCGAGGGCACCGGCGATCGCGCCCGCCATCGTCGCGATGGAGTCGCAGTCGCGGCCGTAGTTGACGGCGCCCAGGACCGCGCGTCGGTAGTCGCCGGAGGCGATCAGCAGCATGCCGAGGGCGATCGGCAGCTCCTCGACGGCGTGCAGCCGCGAGGGTCTGCGGGCGCCGAGCGACGGGGCCCGGTAGTCGGGACCCACCGTGTCGTAGGGCGCGACCGCCTCCCGCAGCGGCCCGAGCGCCGGCTCGAACTCCTCATGGCGGGACGCCACGTCGCACACTGCCTCGATCGCGTCCCGCGTCCCGTCCTTCGCGAGGCGCAGACAGGTGTCGACGACGGTGGACGCGGTCGCGCCCGGTGTGCACGCGGCTGCGACCGCCGCCGCGAGGACCCCGGCGGCCTCCCGCCCGTACGACGACTGGTGGGCGCCCGCGAGGTCCACCGCCTCGGCGTACGCGCCCGCCGGATGCGCCGCGTTGACCAGGCCGACCGGCGCCATGTACATCGCGGCGCCGCAGTTGACGATGTTCCCGGAGCCTGCCTCGCGAGGGTCGACGTGGCCGTAGTGGAGCCGTGCCACGAGCCACTTCTCGGCGAGGAAGATCCGCTGCAGGGGCAGCGCCTCCGCCTCCAGCTCGGGGATCCAGCGAGGTGTCGTCATCAGATCGGGGACCAGGTGCCCGGCGACGGCATACGCGTCCAGATGGTCGCGCACGGCGGCGTACACGCGGACCAGCGCGTGGGTCATGAGGGTGTCGTCGGTGACGTGCCCGTCACCCTTGTGGTACGGCGCGATGGGGCGGGCGGTACGCCAGTCGTCGCCGTTCCAGGGGCCCACGACCCCTTGGACGCGGCCGCCGTGCCGGGCGACGATCTGCTCGGGGCTGTACCCCTCGACGGGGCCGCCGAGCGCGTCCCCGACGGCCGCCCCGACGAGACTCGCGGTGATGCGCTCGTCGAGCCCCGGCCGCGCTCCGGCCGCGCCCGCCGCGCCCCGCGGTCCGGCGGTGTGCGCCCCCGTGTCCGCGACTCCCGTATTCGCGGCTCCCGCATCCGCGGCACCCGTACCGGCGGCGCTCGAACCCGCGGTCCCCAACGCTCCCGAACCCATGGCCCCCGTATCCGTAACCCCTGAACCTGTGACCGTCATGTCCGAATCATCCCTCCGGTGCGGCCGGTTCCGTGTGTGCGAGGTGTTCGGCGAGTTCCACGAGATCCGTACCCGCGAACCGCGGCAGGGTGCAGCCGGGGAGGATGCGACAGGCCTCGCGCCATGCGGCGGGCAGGGCGCCGCCGCCGCACAGCGCACCGGTCAGGGCGCCCGCGAGTGCGGGGGCCGAGTCGGCGACCCGTGACAGGCAGGCCGCGGCGGGCACGGCCTCGGCGATTCGGCCGCGGGCCGCGGTGGCCAGAGCGAGGGCGACCGGGACCGTCTCGGCGGCCGCGATGCCGTAGCTGTAGACGTGGTCCACGATCTGATGCTCCAACAGCGGTACGACGCCGAACGCGCCGTCGCATGCGTGGGCGAGGCGTACGGCGTCGAGCGCGTTGCGGCGGATCTCCGTGTGCTCGGGGAGCTGGGCGAGCGCGGCGGCGACGCAGCTGTCGACGTCCGCGTCGCCCAGCGCCGCGGCGAGCGCCGCCGCCATGGCGCGGGCGCCGTGCACGCCGTCGCCGTCCTGGGTGTAACGGGCGTCGTACTCGGCTAGGTCCGCCGCCGCGCCGGGGTCGCCGGGGTGGACCACGGCCAGCACACAGGCGCGGACGCAGGCGGCGTCGTCGAAGTAGTGCGGATTGTCGTGACCGGTCGCGGGCGGCCGCAGCCCCGTGGCGAGATTGCCGAGCCCGGCCTGCACCGAGATGCGGGCCCGCAGCGGGAGGACGGCGGCCTCGCCGTCGGGGGCGCGGTCGGCCGCCGTGACCATCTCTCCGGCGAGACACTGCCACGACAGGTCGAGGGACGCCCGGACCCGCCGCCCGAGCCCCGGATCGCCCAGCGCCTCGCCGGCCGCGGCCCGCAGCACGGCCTCGGCCGTGAACGCCGCCCACTCGGCGTCGTCGGACGGCCCGAGCCGCAGCGGCTCCGGCGGCTGGTTGAGCGCGATCGGTACGGGCAGCGTCGTGGTGGCGTTCTGCTCCGCGAAGGCGTCCAGCTCGCGCCGCAGCCGCCGGGTCCACTCCGGCAGCCGCCCCGCCCGGTGCCGCCCCGACGGCCACCCGGCCGCGTCCCCGGCAGCGAGCCCGAGCAGCAGTCCCTCGACGCGACGCGCGCGGCATCCGACCGCCTCGGCCGCGGATCCGGCCCGTCCCACGGCGGACGGCCCCCGCAAAACGACGGAGCCCCGCCCCGCCCCGGGGAGTCCGGTCCCCGGCTCCACCACCTGCGGGCCCTGCCGGGTGCCGAGTCCCGCGCCCCCTGCACCCTGCCGTGGCTCGCGAGTACGGATCCCGTGGACGCTCCTTTCCGCGGAGCGCCCGTCCCCCCTCGCCTCCTCGCCGTGCCCCTCGGCCGCCTCCTCCGGGAGCCCGTCCCCGCCGGAGCGTTCCTCGCCTTCCGCCCCCGCGACGTACGCCGGCCTCATACCGTCACCCCGTCGTGCACCGGCCGGGGCGGAAGGCCGCCGTCCCCGAGTTGTGCCGCGTCGGCGCAGTCGTCGCCGGGGACCGGGGTGCCGGGAGCACCGTGGGGCGTGGCCGGGGCGCGGCCGTCGCCGTGCCGGAGCGGGGGAGGGGGCGGTGTTTCATCGGGGCGGTGGGCGTCCCCGGGAGGTTCGGGCACCGCGGCGGGGGTCGGGCGGTGCGCCGGGCTCGACGCGGCCGTCAGCAGCAGGTCCGCCACCTCCAGCACGTGGTGCCCCCGCATGGCAGGCAGACAGGTGCCCCGGGCCGGGCCGATGGCGTCGGCCCAGGCGGCGGGGATCGCGCCGGCGCCACGGGTGGCGCCGGCGAGGGCGCCGGTGACCGCGGCCGTGGTGTCGGCGTCGCGGCCCATGTTGACCGCCGTCAGGACGGCCTCGGGGAAGTCGCCGTCGGCGGCCGCGTACGCGCCGAAGGCGAGGGCGACCGCCTCGGGGGCGAGGTCGGTCCACGGATAGCCGTCGATGACGACCGCCGAGCGGACCGCGCTCTCGCCGAGGTGGGCGGCGGCGACCGCCCTGCGCAGCGAGCGCGCCGTCCAGGAGTCGCCCGGGATGACCGAGAGGGCACAGGCCACGACCGAGGGGACGGGGGCGCCCGCCATCGCCGCCGCCACCGCCGCGGCCACCGCCTGGCCCCCGTAGATGCCCTCGCCCTCATGGCTGACCGAGCCGTCGATCGCCACCAGGCGGGCCGCCTCCGCCGGGCGGCCCGCAGCGAAGACCCCGAAAGGCGCGGCCCTCATCGCAAGACCGTCGCTCCAGGCGTGCCGGTGCTGCGCCGACACCGGCGCCGCGAGTCCCCTGCGGAGGTTCTCCAGGGTTCCGCGCTCGGAGAAGCCCGCGCCGCGGAACGGACCCTCGTCCCCGTCCGCGATCCATGCATGCCAGGCCTGCTCCACATGGGTCACGGTGAGCCCCGCGCCGTGCCGGGCGAGGAGCAGACCGGAGAAGATCGCGTACTCCGTGTCGTCCGTACCGGCCGGGTGTTCGGCGACGTACCCGGTGATACGGCCCCAGCGCCGTCGGATCTCGGACGGCTTCAGATTCTCGGCGGGTGCCCCCAGCGCGTCGCCGACCGCGAGGCCCAGCAGCGCACCGCGGGCCCGTTCGTGCGGGCCCAGGGGATCGTCGCCGCCGTGCGCCGAGACCGGGGGAATGCAGACGATCGACGCCATGCGCGTGCCGCCTCTCTGCCGTACTGCTGGAGCAGAAACGTTTCTCCGCCTGCTCCGTGTCGCATATCTGCATCTCTGCCACGCCGACGGCGCCACGTGAGCCCCCGGCCCCCCAGCGTCACCCCTTCGCATGGGGCGGGGTGCCGTGGGACGAGCCTCGGCAGCCCCGGGCGACTGCCCCTCCCGTGGCGTGTTTGCGCAGGTAAGTACGGCCTTCCTTGCTGGCGGGAGTCGATTTTCGTGCGTAGTTTCGAGGACGTTGAGGGGGGAGACGGACCCGCGGCCCATGCGCGGGAGCCCGCCTCCGTACGAGAGGAGAGACGGGCGAGATGGCGATCATCGAGACCGAAGCCACGCTGCACGAGGCGCACCGCGACAACCACACCCACCGGGATGTGAACGGCGGATGGCTGCGTCCGGCGGTCTTCGGCGCGATGGACGGGCTCGTCTCCAATCTGGCGCTGATGACCGGTGTGGCAGGCGGCGCCGTCTCGCAGCAGACCGTCGTCATCACCGGCCTGGCCGGGCTCGCCGCCGGTGCCTTCTCGATGGCGGCGGGCGAGTACACCTCCGTCGCCTCGCAGCGCGAGCTCGTCGAGGCCGAACTCGATGTCGAGCGCAGGGAGCTGCGCAAGCACCCCAAGGACGAGGAGCAGGAGCTCGCCGCGCTGTACGAGTCGCGCGGCGTCGAGCCCGAGCTGGCCCGCGAGGTGGCCAGGCAGCTGTCCCGCGACCCCGAGCAGGCGCTGGAGATCCACGCCAGGGAAGAGCTCGGCATCGACCCGGGCGACCTGCCGTCGCCCGCCGTCGCGGCCGTGTCCTCCTTCGGCTCCTTCGCGCTGGGCGCCCTGCTCCCGGTGCTGCCGTACCTGCTCGGCGCGACCGTGCTGTGGCCCGCGGTGCTCCTCGCGCTCGTCGGTCTCTTCGCCTGCGGTGCCGTGGTGGCGAAGGTGACCGCGCGGTCCTGGTGGTTCAGCGGGCTCCGTCAGCTGGCGCTGGGCGGCGCGGCGGCCGGTGTGACGTACGCCCTGGGCAGTCTCTTCGGAACCGCCGTAGGATGAACGTGCTTCGCACGTATGCAACCAGCTGCATAAATTGCCGTAACACGGCGGTTTCGATTCCTTGGGTGCGGGGCATGAGCCGATAAGCGCTGTGGGCAATGAGGCCTGCTCGCACCAAGTGAGTCCCCGAAGACGCCGTTCCGGTCGCCCCTGCGCCGCCACCCACCGGTGCAGCCACCCGCCTGGAGCAGTCCCCGCGCCGCCATCAGCGGCATCCCCTGCCACTCGTGGCACCCACCGTCACCGCAGGTCAGCACACCGTCTCCCACCAGCGACGGTCATTCGGCCGACCCCGGCAGTGTCCGTATGGTGGAACGCAACTATCCGGTTTCCGGGATCCGTTCCATCATGTAACCTGCACGAAATTTCGATCATCTCGCAGAGGGCCAACGTCGTCCCTCGGCACTGCACATGCCACGACGACGACGGGAGAGCCGATGCGCACCTCGCGCCAGCCGTCCCAGCACTCCAAGAGCGCCCAGAACTGGTCGCACATGGATGCTCGCCCCGCAGCCCAGGGGATGTACGACCCGCGCAACGAGCACGACGCCTGCGGCGTCGGCTTCGTGGCCACCCTCACCGGCGAGGCGACGCACACGCTGGTCGAACAGGGGCTCACGGTTCTGCGGAACCTGGAGCACCGCGGCGCCACCGGCTCCGAGCCCGACTCCGGCGACGGTGCGGGCATCCTCTGCCAGGTCCCGGACGCCTTCCTGCGCGAGGTCGTCGATTTCGAGCTGCCCGCCGCGGGTGCGTACGCCGTCGGCATCGCCTTCCTGCCCGAGGACGCCACGGCCGAGACCGTCGCGAAGATCGAGGCCATCGCCGCCGAGGAGGGACTGAACGTCCTCGGCTGGCGCGAGGTGCCCGTCGCCCCCGAGCTGCTGGGCGCGACCGCCCGCTCCACCATGCCCGCCTTCCGTCAGGTCTTCGTTGCCGACGGTGGCAGCGAGGGCATCGCGCTGGACCGCAAGGCGTTCGTGCTGCGCAAGCGCGCCGAGCGCGAGACGGGCACGTACTTCCCGTCGCTGTCGGCCCGCACGATCGTCTACAAGGGCATGCTGACCACCGGACAGCTGGAGCCCTTCTTCCCGGACCTGTCCGACCGCCGCTTCGCCTCTGCGATCGCGCTCGTGCACTCCCGGTTCTCCACGAACACCTTCCCGAGCTGGCCGCTCGCCCACCCGTACCGCTTCGTCGCGCACAACGGCGAGATCAACACGGTCAAGGGCAACCGCAACTGGATGCGGGCGCGTGAGTCGCAGCTCGAGTCCGGTCTCTTCGGCGACGGCGCCCTCGACCGGATGTTCCCGGTGTGCACGCCGGACGCCTCCGACTCGGCCTCCTTCGACGAGGTCCTGGAGCTGCTCCACCTCGGCGGCCGCTCGCTGCCGCACTCGGTCCTGATGATGATCCCGGAGGCCTGGGAGAACCACGCCTCCATGGACCCGGCGCGGCGCGCCTTCTACCAGTACCACTCCACGATGATGGAGCCCTGGGACGGCCCGGCCTGCGTCACCTTCACCGACGGCACCCAGGTCGGCGCCGTGCTCGACCGCAACGGTCTGCGCCCCGGCCGCTACTGGGTCACCGACGACGGCCTCGTCGTCCTCGGCTCCGAGGTCGGCGTCCTCGACATCGACCCGGCCAAGGTCGTCCGCAAGGGCCGGCTCCAGCCCGGCCGGATGTTCCTCGTCGACACCGTCGAGCACCGCATCATCGAGGACGACGAGATCAAGGCCAAGCTCGCCGCCGAGCAGCCCTACGAGGAGTGGCTCGAGGCCGGCATCATGGAGCTGGGCGACCTGCCCGAGCGCGAGCACATCGTGCACACGCACGCCTCGGTCACCCGCCGCCAGCAGACCTTCGGCTACACCGAGGAAGAGCTCCGCATCATCCTCGCGCCGATGGCCAAGGCGGGCGCCGAGCCGATCGGCTCCATGGGCACCGACACCCCGATCGCGGCCCTGTCCGAGCGTCCGCGGCTGCTCTTCGACTACTTCACCCAGCTGTTCGCGCAGGTCACCAACCCGCCGCTGGACGCCATCCGCGAGGAGCTCGTCACCTCGCTGTACAGCTCGCTCGGCCCGGAGGGCAACCTCCTGGAGCCGACCGCGGCCTCCTGCCGCTCGGTCACCCTGCCCTTCCCGGTGATCGACAACGACGAGCTGGCCAAGCTCATCCACATCAACGCCGACGGCGACATGCCCGGTATGAAGGCCGCGACGCTCTCCGGCCTGTACCGGGTCTCCGGCCGCGGCGAGGCGCTGGCCGCCCGCCTCGACGAGATCTGCGCCGAGGCCGACGCCGCCATCGAGCACGGCGCCCGCCTGATCGTCCTCTCGGACCGGCACTCCGACGCCGAGCACGCCCCGATCCCGTCGCTGCTGCTCACCGCGGCGGTCCACCACCACCTCATCCGCACCAAGCAGCGCACCCAGGTGGGGCTGCTGGTCGAGGCCGGTGACGTCCGCGAGGTCCACCACGTGGCCCTCCTCATCGGCTTCGGCGCCGCGGCGGTCAACCCCTACCTGGCGATGGAGTCCGTCGAGGACCTGGTCCGTGCAGGTACGTTCCTGGAGGACGCCGAGCCCGAGCAGGCCATCCGCAACCTGATCTACGCCCTCGGCAAGGGCGTCCTGAAGGTCATGTCCAAGATGGGCATCTCGACCGTCGCCTCCTACCGCGGCGCCCAGGTCTTCGAGGCCGTCGGCCTGGACGAGGCCTTCGTCGAGAGGTACTTCGACGGCACCGCGACGAAGATCGGCGGTGTCGGCATCGACGTCATCGCCGACGAGGTCGCCGCCCGTCACGCCAAGGCCTACCCCGCCTCCGGCATCGCCCCGGCGCACCGCGCCCTGGAGATCGGCGGCGAGTACCAGTGGCGCCGCGAGGGCGAGCCGCACCTGTTCGACCCGGAGACGGTCTTCCGCCTCCAGCACGCGACGCGCCAGCGCCGCTACGACATCTTCAAGAAGTACACCGACCGCGTGAACGAGCAGTCCGAGCGCCTGATGACGCTCCGTGGCATGTTCGGCTTCAAGAGCGACCGCCCGTCGATCCCGATCGACGAGGTCGAGCCGGTCAGCGAGATCGTCAAGCGCTTCTCCACCGGCGCCATGTCGTACGGCTCCATCTCCAAGGAGGCGCACGAGACCCTCGCCATCGCCATGAACCAGCTGGGCGGCAAGTCCAACACCGGTGAGGGCGGCGAGGACCCGGACCGCCTGTACGACCCGGCACGCCGGTCGTCGATCAAGCAGGTGGCCTCCGGCCGCTTCGGCGTCACGTCCGAGTACCTGGTCAACGCGGACGACATCCAGATCAAGATGGCGCAGGGCGCCAAGCCCGGCGAGGGCGGCCAGCTGCCCGGCCACAAGGTGTACCCGTGGGTCGCCAGGACGCGTCACTCGACGCCCGGCGTGGGCCTGATCTCCCCGCCGCCGCACCACGACATCTACTCCATCGAGGACCTGGCTCAGCTGATCCACGACCTCAAGAACGCCAACCCGGCCGCACGCATCCACGTGAAGCTGGTGTCCGAGGTCGGTGTCGGCACGGTCGCCGCGGGCGTCTCCAAGGCGCACGCGGACGTCGTCCTCATCTCCGGCCACGACGGCGGAACCGGCGCATCGCCGCTCACCTCGCTGAAGCACGCGGGCGGCCCCTGGGAGCTCGGCCTCGCCGAGACCCAGCAGACCCTGCTGCTCAACGGTCTGCGCGACCGGATCGTGGTGCAGACCGACGGCCAGCTGAAGACCGGCCGCGACGTGGTCGTCGCCGCGCTCCTCGGCGCCGAGGAGTACGGCTTCGCGACGGCGCCGCTCGTCGTCTCCGGCTGCATCATGATGCGCGTCTGCCACCTGGACACCTGTCCGGTCGGCATCGCCACGCAGAACCCCGTGCTGCGCGAGCGGTTCACCGGCAAGGCCGAGTTCGTCGTCAACTTCTTCGAGTTCATCGCCGAGGAGGTCCGCGAGCTGCTGGCCGAGCTCGGCTTCCGCACGCTCGAGGAGGCCGTCGGCCACGCCGAACTGCTCGACACCACGCAGGCCCTCGACCACTGGAAGGCACAGGGCCTGGACCTGGAGCCGCTGTTCCACGTGCCGGAACTGGCCGAGGGCGCGGTGCGCCACCAGCTGGTCGCCCAGGACCACGGCCTGGAGAAGGCCCTCGACAACGAGCTGATCAAGCTGGCCGCCGACGCGCTGGCCGCCTCGAGCGCGACGGACGCACAGCCGGTCCGCGCCCAGGTCGCCATCCGCAACATCAACCGCACGGTCGGCACCATGCTGGGTCACGAGGTGACGAAGAAGTTCGGTGGCGCGGGCCTGCCCGAGGACACCGTCGACATCACCTTCACGGGATCGGCCGGCCAGTCCTTCGGCGCCTTCGTGCCGCGCGGTGTGACGCTGCGCCTGGAGGGCGACGCCAACGACTACGTCGGCAAGGGCCTGTCCGGCGGCCGCATCGTGGTCCGCCCGGACCGCGGCGCCGACCACCTCGCCGAGTACAGCGTCATCGCGGGCAACACCCTCGGCTACGGCGCGACCGGCGGCGAGATGTTCCTGCGCGGCAAGGTCGGCGAGCGGTTCTGCGTCCGCAACTCCGGCGCGACGGTGGTGTCCGAGGGCGTGGGCGACCACGGCTGCGAGTACATGACCGGTGGCCGGGCCGTCGTCCTCGGCGAGACGGGACGCAACTTCGCGGCCGGCATGTCCGGCGGCGTCGCGTACGTCGTCGACCTGGACCACGACAACGTCAACTCCGGCAACCACGGCGCGGTCGAGGCCCTCGACGACGCCGACAAGCAGTGGCTGCACGACGTGGTGCGCCGCCACCAGGAGGAGACGGGCTCGACCGTCGCCGAGAAGCTGCTCGCCGAGTGGGACACCGCCGTGGCCCGCTTCAGCAAGATCATCCCCAGCACCTACAAGGCAGTGCTCGCCGCCAAGGACGCCGCCGAGCGAGCCGGACTCTCCGAGTCCGAGATCACCGAGAAGATGATGGAGGCGGCGACCAATGGCTGATCCCAAGGGCTTTCTGAACCACGGCCGTGAGGTCGCGCGCAGTCGCCCGGTCGCCGAGCGCGTCAAGGACTGGAACGAGGTCTACGTTCCGGGCTCGCTGCTGCCGATCATCTCCAAGCAGGCCTCGCGCTGCATGGACTGCGGCATCCCGTTCTGCCACAACGGCTGCCCGCTCGGGAACCTCATCCCCGAGTGGAACGACTACGCCTACCGCGAGGACTGGGGAGCCGCCTCCGAGCGGCTGCACGCCACGAACAACTTCCCGGAGTTCACGGGCCGCCTGTGCCCCGCCCCGTGCGAATCGGCGTGTGTGCTCGGCATCAACCAGACCCCGGTGACCATCAAGAACGTCGAGGTCTCCATCATCGACAAGGCGTGGGAGACCGGCGACGTCGCGCCGCAGGCGCCCGAGCGCCTCTCCGGCAAGACGGTCGCCGTGGTCGGCTCGGGCCCGGCCGGCCTGGCCGCCGCCCAGCAGCTCACCCGGGCGGGCCACACGGTCGCCGTGTACGAGCGTGCCGACCGCATCGGCGGTCTGCTCCGCTACGGCATCCCCGAGTTCAAGATGGAGAAGCGCCACATCAACCGGCGCATCGAGCAGATGCGCGCGGAGGGCACCAAGTTCCGCACCGGTGTGGAGATCGGCCGCGACATCGACGCGGCCAAGCTGCGCAAGCGGTACGACGCCGTGGTCGTCGCGGCCGGCTCCACGATCTCCCGTGACCTCCCGGTCCCCGGCCGTGACCTGAACGGCATCCACTTCGCGATGGAGTACCTGCCGCTGTCGAACAAGGTCCAGGAAGGCGACTTCGTGGCCCCGCCGATCACAGCCGAGGGCAAGCACGTGGTGGTCATCGGCGGCGGCGACACGGGCGCGGACTGCGTGGGCACCGCCCACCGCCAGGGCGCGGCCTCCGTCACGCAGCTGGAGATCATGCCGCGCCCCGGCGAGGACCGGAACCCGGTGTCCCAGCCCTGGCCGACCTTCCCCATGCTCTACAAGGTCACCTCCGCGCACGAGGAGGGCGGCGAGCGGGTCTACTCCGTCTCGACCACGCACTTCGAGGGCGACGAGGACGGCAACGTGCAGTGGCTGCACCTCGCCGAGGTGGAGTT
This sequence comes from Streptomyces sp. NPDC002004, assembly GCF_053593975.1. NCBI lineage: Bacteria > Bacillati > Actinomycetota > Actinomycetes > Kitasatosporales > Streptomycetaceae > Streptomyces > Streptomyces sp. NPDC002004. Next base: position 203,271 of record NZ_JBSFDP010000009.1, on the reverse strand, counting down.
CAAGGACGGCAAGCTGGAGCAGAAGCCCGGCACCGAGCGGAAGATCCCCGCGCAGCTGGTCACGCTGGCGATGGGCTTCACCGGCACCGACCAGTCCAACGGCCTGGTCTCGCAGTTCGGCCTGGAGCTCGACGAGCGCGGGAACGTCGCCCGCGACGCCGACTTCCAGACGAACGTCCCCGGCGTGTTCGTCGCCGGTGACGCCGGCCGCGGCCAGTCCCTCATCGTCTGGGCCATCGCGGAGGGCCGCTCGGCCGCCCGCGGCGTCGACCGCTACCTCACCGGTGCGAGCGAGCTCCCGGCCCCGATCCGCCCGACGGACCGCGCGCTCGCGGTCTGACGGCACCCCTCACACGTCCCGTACAACGGCGTACGGAACTGAGCGCGGCGCCCGCCTCGTCCCCGACCGGACCCTGGCGGGCGCCGCGGCGCGTCCGGGCCCGGTGTCCCGGCGGGGACCGCGCCGCGGTGCCTCACCGGGCGCCGGTCTGCGCGTAGATGTCGTTGATGATCTTCTGGGCCAGCGCCCGGTCCCGGGTGGCGACTTCGGCCTCGGCCCAGATCAGGCCCTGGCCCCTGCTCCCGTAGGACAGGGTGCGGGCCAGCAGCATGCGGTACGTACCCGCCTCGCCGGTGTCCTCGGCGTACCAGAGGGTGCGGTCGACGCGCTTCCACGGTGTGGTGGCGAAGCGCGGGCGGCGGCCGAAGAACTCCTTGATCTCGTTGTCGCTGCAGCGTCGGGGGCAGTCCAGGTCGGCGAGTGTCAGCCGGAGCCGGGGCACGTGCAGGCCCTTGGGCGGGTCGGACGTACAGGTGAGTGCGTTGTCCCTGCCGGACTGCTTGCACGCGATGTACTTCGGGGCACGCAGGACGAAGGGGTAGCCGCGCTTGATCCAGAGGTGGGACCGCTCGTCCTTCCCCCAGCGGGCACCGGCAAGAGCGCCGTGCCGCTCGGGGTCGTAGAGGGTGAGCCGGCTGATCTCGGGGAGCCCGGCGCGCGGCACGTCGGCGAGGGAACGCCGCCCGGACTGGTGCCGCGTCGGGGTGAGGTGCGCGTGCCGCAGCGCCGCCCGCATGAGGATGCGGGCCACGTCCCGGGCCCGGGGCTCCTTGGCGAACTCCTCGGTGTAGGTGAGCTTCAGGACCACGTTGGCGACCCGGGCGCTCAGCACCGCCATGTGCTGGGGGCCCTCCATGTGCGTAGGGAAAGTGAGCTGGAACCCTTCGACCGCCTCGTCGCCGAGGCCCAGCAGGGTCCGGGAGTAACCCGGAGTGCGACGCAGCTCCCGGGTGGCCGGCAGGTACTTCATGCCGGGACCGGCCTGTCCCCGGGTCACGAAGGTGTTCAGGCCGATGCTGACGTCGCGGTGGAAGGGCGACTGTTCTCCGGCCGAACAGCTTGCACGGCCGTGCGCGACCTTCAGCGGGTCGGACATCACCCCGGAGAGCAGCCGGTCGTCCAGGAGCGAGCAGGCCCGGGGCACGGCCTCGTAGGGGACGGGCGGGACCATGTTGAGTGCGCCGGACCCCAGAACCAGCACTCCCGCCAGCGCCACCCCTGACAGGCCTGCGAGGGCCGGTCGCAGCAGGCGGAACCGGGGAGCGCGCGCGGGTTCCGGGTCCGGTCCGGACGTCCGGGCCAGCCGGTTGCGGAGCTCGATATGGCGGAACCGGTAGAGACCGCCCACCTGCCGCAGGACCCCACGCGCGTGCGCGTCCCGCAGGAAGGCCATGAGCCGCCAGGGCAGCCTCCCGGTCAGGGCCAGCCAGAGCCGCGCGACGGTGTAGCGGCCCCACGCCGAGACCGCCATGCCGTAGAGCGCCGCGGCCGACACGAGTCCGGCCCCCGCGCGGACCCCCTGATCCGGGCCGATGACCTCGCCGCCCTCGATCAGCAGCCACACGGCGGCACTGAACACCGGGGCGCCGAACAGCATCTCGTGCTGCTCCAGCCGAGTCCCCGGACGGAACTTCTCGAACGCCCCCAGCACCATCGACGCCTTGCGGTCGGCGATCAGCAGCACCGACGGTTCCGTCGCCTCGGCGGGATCTGCCGGTCGGCGCAGCGAGTTGACCGCGCGGGCCGCCCAGTGCAGCGCGAGCCAGGCGGTGACCAGGACGACCAGCGTGCGGGTGAAGCCGGAGGAGAGCATCGTCGCGGCCGCCGAGCCGACGGCGAGCCCGAGCAGGACGAACGCCGCCTTGGCCATGCCCTGCCGGGTGAGGAAGGCCGCCCGCAGCCGCGCCCCGGACGGCCGGTCGATCCGGTGGGGGCCGGGCAGGCTCCCCGGTTCGACGACGGCCCAGTCGCCGACCAGCACGATCGCGGCGACGACGGCCGCCGCGGCGCCCATCGGCAGCCCCACCGCCTTCTGCCACCACGGCGCGCCGAAACCCGCCTCGTGGAAGGTCAGGACGATCAGCACGAGCGCCGGCACGGTCGCCAGGCTCCGCACCGCGCGCGGCACCGCCTCGTCGAGGCGCCACCACTCGAAGTCCTGTGCCCCCGAGCCGCGCAGATGCCGGGCGAGGAAGCCCGCCCAGCGCCGGGCGTCGTCGGCGCCCCAACCAGGCCGTGCGACACGGTCGTCGAGGCTTCCGCCGTAGGCCGCCGAGACGAAGGTGTCGAAGAGGTGCCGTTCCACGGCGCCCCGGGTGGTGAAGCGGCCCGCGGACAGCAGCTCGGCCGGGTCGGCGCCCGCGTCCCCGTCGCTGTAGGCGACCCGGGCGAGCGCGATCATCAGCGGTGTGCTGAGGACGGCCCGCAGCACCCGCACTTCCCGGCTCCGGTCGGCCGGGTCGTCCAGCCGCCGCAGGACCGGTTCCCAGGCGGTACGGGAGCCGTTGTCACGGCTCGTCCTGCGGGCCGTGCGGGGCAGGTACGAGGCGACCTCGTCGGCGGACAGCGGCTGCAGTTCGACGACGACGGCCGACGGGAGCACCGTGTTGCCCGCCTCGACGGCCGCGGCGTACTCCTCGGTCCTGCTCGTCACCAGGAAGCGGGCGGGTCCCGAGAGACTGGCCCGCAACTCCCGCAGGGCGTCCGCCTGGGCGGCAGGGGGCAGTTCGTCGAAGCCGTCGAGCACCGGCAGCACGCGGCCCGACACGATCAGCTCCAGGGCGAGCGCGTGGGTCGCGTCGCCCGGTGCGGCCAGCACCGTGGGGTGGTCCGCCGTGAGACGGGCGGCCGCCCAGTTCCACAGCCCCCGGCGCTTCGGATCCCAGGACGCGAGCGGGAACACCACCGGAACGGGGGCCGCGGAGGCGGGTCCGCGCGCTGCCACGAGGTCATGGGCCAGGTGCAGCGCCAGCACCGACTTCCCGGCCCCCGGACCGCCGAGCACGACGAGCCGCTGCGCCGGGAGTGAGGTGAAGAAGCCGGCGATCTCGTCGAAGGCACCGGTCACGTCCACGGGCCGGTCCGCGGCGGAGGCGTCGTCCTCCGGCCCGCGCGCCGCCCTGCGGATGTTGCGCCAGTGGTCGGTGAGCAGCGGGTCCGCCGCCGTCCAGCGCACCGGGATGGGGGAGGGGTCGTGGATGCGGGACAGCCGCTCGTCCCGCTCGTACTGAGCCCGCAGCACCCGGGCGAGCTCCTCGACGGCCCGGTCGAGCTCCTGCGCGGACGGCCGGTACACCGGCCGGCGGCCGGCACGCAGCTCCCACAGCGCCGCCGACGCGGTGCAGAGCGCGACCGCCAGGCACACCAGCCCCGTCAGGCGCACCGCGTCGGCCGAGGCGACGGCGAGGTGCCGCGGCCCCAGCAGGTACAGGGCGGCGCCCCCGCAGGCGAGTCCGGCCGCGACGACCCGCAGCCGCCATGCCGGCGCCCGCGTCCGGGGCTCCTGGACATGGAAGTGCACGCTGTCGATGCGGTCGGCCTGCACGACCTGCCCGAACCGGCCGCCGTAGATCCGGTTGTCCCCCACCTGTCCAGCGTACTGAACTGTGCCTGATGCGACCGGAGTTGGGCCGACGCGCGTTCAGGTGACCGGGCGTGGTGCGCCGTGCGTCCCCGGGGAGCCGGCCGCACCGGCGACCGGGCGGCGGCGGGGTCCGGCCGGTCAGGCCGGTGTGTGCGCGATGCCCTGTGCCGTCACCAGCGCCACCGCCACCAGGACGACGAGCAGCGTGGCCGCCGCGCCCGCCTGCACCAGCGTGCGGCGCTCCCGCGGCGCGTAGGCGAAGGCGAGCATCAGTGCGCCGCCGGTCAGCAGCCCGCCGAGGTGGCCCTGCCAGGAGGTGAGGGCGGCGGAGAGCACCATCCACAGCAGCAGCCCGGTCAGGAAGCGGCCCGCGGCCTGCATGTCCGCGCCGATCCGGCGGCACAGCACGTAGTAGGCGGCGCCGAGACCGAAGATCGCGCCCGAGGCGCCCACCGTGGCCGTGTCCGGGGCGAGCACCAGCACCAGCACCGAACCGCCCAGCGCGGACAGCAGATACAGCGCGAGATAGCGGACGCGGCCCAGCTGGGCCTCCATCAGGCGGCCGAGGTTCCACAGGGACGCCATGTTCATCACGATGTGCAGGATGCCGAACGATCCGCCGGTGGGCGACAGATGCAGGAAGGCGCCCGTGATCAGCCGGTACCACTCGCCGTCGACGATCCCCTCGGCGTGGAAGCCGTGCGGATACGCGGACTGGTAGACGTAGTGCGCGCCGTCCGGTCCGCGCAGTCCCGCCCCCAGCATCGCGAACCGTGCCACCACCTCGGGACGCAGCAGTTCGGCGACGTACGCCAGCACATTGAGGCCGATGAGGACGTACGTCACGACGGGCACCGCCGATATGCGGCCGCCCACGACGGTACGGGCGGCGCGGACCGAGCGCGCCCCCTCCTTCACGCACTCCACGCACTGGTGGCCGACGGCCGCCACCCGCATGCAGTCCGGGCAGATGTACCGGTCGCAGCGGGTGCAGCGCACATACGACTCCACCGCGGGATGGCGGTAGCAGGTGGTGACGGCGGCGTCCACGGCCGGCTCCTCGTGTGTCGGGGGGTGGGGGCGAAAGCCGGTGGGGACGGCGGCGAACAAAATAGCGATGGCATGCGCTTGCCGCACACCCCCGTCCCACCCCGGCCCGGGCCCCGTCGCCCGCGGGCGGCGCTCGCGCCCCGCCCCCCGGCCTGCTCCTCTCGGTCCCGGCCGGAGTGTTCCGCTTCGTCCCCGCCTTCTCACACCCGCCCCGGTGCGGGCCCCGTCCTCCCGGGCCCGCTCACCCCGCCGTGACCCCGCCGTCCACCGTGAACTCCGCCCCCGTCACATATGCCGACGCGTCCGACAGCAGATACAGGACGAGTTCGCCGACCTCCTCGGGGCGGCCCATGCGGGACAGGGGGACGTGGGACCAGTCCTTGGCGGAGACCGCCGAGATCATCGGGGTGTCGATGGCGCCCGGGTGGACGGAGTTCTCCCGGATCCCGTACCCCGCCAGGTCCAGCGCCGACGACCGGGTCAGACCGCGCAGCCCGAACTTCGTGGAACTGTAGGCCGCATGGCCCGGGATACCGACCAGGCCCGCCGTCGACGACACGTTCACGACCGAGCCGCCACCCGCCTCCTTCAGCGCCGGCAGCACCGCCTGGATACCGAGGAACGGACCCAGCAGATTGACCCGGACCAGGGCCTCGAATCCGGCGTACGTCTCCTCCTCCACGGACGCCGTACGCCACAGCGCCGCGTTGTTGACGAGTCCGTCGAGCCGTCCGAAGCCGCGAGGCCCGCTGCCACGGCGGATGCCCAGCTCGCCGCGTCGGTGACGTCGTGGCGCACGAACAGCCCCTGCGCCCCCAGCGACTCCGCGACCTCGCGGCCCTCCTCCTCGCGCACGTCCGTGACCACCACCCGTGCGCCGGCCCCGGCGAACAGCCGGGCCTCCGCCGCCCCCTGACCGCGCCCCGCGCCGGTGATCAGAACCGCCTTGCCCTCGAGGGAGATCACCTCGGGCCTCCCTTTTCTCCGTACGGCGGCGTGAGCGTCCCGGACCCGCCGGGGGCACGGCCTGTTCCCGGCCATACGCGCCGGTAGCACGACGCTCGGACGGACCTCCGTGGCGTAACCTCGGCTCTCGCCAGGTATTCGTAGGAAGATCGGAGCACCGCATGGCCGGCACCTCCACGCCCGCCGCAGGACCGGCCATCAGCCTGACCAAGGTGCAACGGACAGCGCCCGCGCTCGTCGACCTCTACAAGAGTGCGGGCACGTCGCTGGAGCGGAACGGACTGACCGGGGAGCGGGTCGCGGTCTACCTGGTCGTCGACTACTCCGGTTCCATGAAGCCGTACTACAAGGACGGCAGTGTCCAGGAGCTCGCCGACCGCGTGCTCGGGCTCTCCTCCCACCTGGACGACGACGGACGCGTCCCCGTCGTCTTCTTCTCCACCGACGTCGACACGGTCACCGACATCGGCCTGGACGACCACCAGGGACGTATCGGGGCGATAGTCGCCGGGCTCGGGCACATGGGAAAGACCAGCTACCACCTGGCGATGGACGCGGTCATCGACCACTACCTCGACAGCGGCGCGACCGCACCCGCGCTCGTCGTGTTCCAGACCGACGGCGGGCCCATCAGCCGGCCCGCCGCGGAGCGCTACCTCTGCAAGGCCGCCCGACTGCCCCTTTTCTGGCAGTTCATCGGGTTCGGTGATCCGGACAGCAAGCAGTTCGACTTCCTGCGCAAGCTCGACGAGCTGCCCGTCCCGCGGACGCGGCCGGTCGACAACGCCGGCTTCTTCCACGCCGGCACGGACCCGGGCCGGATGTCCGACGCCGAGCTGTACGACCGGCTGGTGGGCGAACTCCCGGCGTGGCTGACGGCCGCACGGGCACGGGGCATCGTGCGCTGACCGGGCGCGTATGCCACCCCTGCCGGACCCCTCTCCTCCCAGCGTCCCCTCGAGTGAACTCCTGGAATGCCATCCATGACACATCTGACGACCCCGAGAACCCCCGGACCCCCGCGGGCCGCGCGCACCGTCCGCACACTCAACCGGCTCCGCTCGCGCGTCGGTACCTGGCTGGGGCGCCGCTATCTCGCGAGCATCCGCAAGCAGGGCTTCGACCTGTCCACGACCTCCCTGCTGCCCGAATCGACGCTGATGCCGCTGCGCCGCGACGGCCTCGACCCCGTGCCGGACCTCGGCGCGATGCGGCGCGCCGCGCCCGTGACGAAGCTGTCGGTGCCGCTCGGCGTGAACGTGTGGCTGGTCACCGGGTACGAGGAGGCCAAGCAGGTCCTCAGCGGCGCGGGCGACTTCAGCAACGACTTCGCCCACCTCATGGGCAACGGCGTCGCCGACGCGCAGAACCCCGGCGGCCTCGGCTTCAGCGACCCGCCGGTGCACACCCGGCTGCGCCGCCTGCTCACCCCCGAGTTCACGATGCGCCGGCTGAACCGGCTGACGCCGCGGATCCACGAGATCGTCGAGGAGCGGCTGGACGAGATGGCCGCCGCCGCCGGGCCCGTCGACCTCGTGCAGTCCTTCGCGCTGCCCATTCCCTCGCTCGTCATCTGCGAACTCCTCGGCGTCCCCTACGAGGACCGCGAGGACTTCCAGCGCCTCGGCACCACCCGCTTCGATCTGTTCTCCGGCGCTGCCGCGTCCTTCGGCGCCATATCCGAGTCCCTGGCCTATCTGCGCGACATCGTCGAGAAGCAGCGCAGATCGCCGGGTGACGGGCTGCTCGGCATGCTCGTGAAGGAGCACGGCGACGACATCACCGACGAGGAACTGGCCGGCCTCGCCGACGGAGTGCTGACCGGTGGTCTGGAGACCACCGCCAGCATGCTCGCCCTCGGCACCCTCGTGCTGCTCCAGAACCCGGACCACTTCGCCGCGCTCCGCGACGACGACGCCGCCGTCGACCCCTTCGTCGAGGAGCTCCTGCGCTACCTCACCGTGGTCCAGGTCGCCTTCCCGCGCTTCGCGCGCCGGGACCTGGAGGTGGGCGGACAGCACATCGCCGCCGGCGACATCGTGCTGTGCTCGCTCAGCGGCGCCGACCGGGACGAATCCCTCGGCCCGCACATGGACGACTTCGATCCCACCCGCCCGCCGGCCTCCTCGCACCTGGCCTTCGGCCACGGCATCCACCGGTGCATCGGCGCCGAACTGGCCAAGATGGAGCTGCGCGCCGCCTACCCGGCCCTGCTGCGCCGCTTCCCGGACATGAGCCTCGCCGTCCCGGCCGAGGAACTGTCCTTCCGCAGGTACTCGGTGGTCTTCGGCGTCGACGCGCTGCCCGTGCGGCTTCGCTGAGCCGCCGGTCATCCGCCGAGCACCCGGGCCCGGCACCGGGCGGGCGTGCCCCAGGCGTCCCGCAGGGGGCGCGCCTTGCGCAGCCACAGGGACAGGTCCAGCTCCTGTGTGTAGCCCACGGCGCCGTGCAGCTGGAGGGCCGTGCGCGCGGCGGCGTACGCGGCCTCGCCCGCCGCCGCCTTCGCCGCGGCCACATCGGCGGGTGCCAGGGTCAGCGCGGCGCCGAACACCAGCGGGCGGGCGAACTCCAGGCCGATGAGGGTGTCCGCCAGCCGGTGCTTCACGGCCTGGAACGCCCCGATCGGCATGCCGAACTGGGTGCGTCGCCGGACGTGTTCGACGGTGCGCCCGAGGAGTGCCAGACCGACGCCCAGGCACTGGGCCGCCGTGAGCAGGGCCGCCCGGTCCGCCGCGCGGGCCGCCGCCGCCCGCACCGTGGGCCCCGCCGCCAGGACCTCGCCGCCCTCCGCCGGGCGGTACAGACGGCGGGCCGGGTCGGCGGAGGCCAGCAGCGGGCCGTGGCCCGGGGCCAGGCGCAGGGTGTCGCCGTCGACGACGAGCACCGCGTCGGCGGCGTCCGCGTCCAGGGCGTAGCCCCCGAGCAGTGTCACCATCGCATCACCCGAGGCGATGCGCGGGAGCCATTCCTTCGCGGCGGGCAGTTCCGTCAGCAGGGCCGCCGCCGCGGCCGTCTCCACCAGCGGCCCCGGCACGGCGTGCCGGCCCAGCTCCACGAAGGCGACGGCCAGTTCGACCGGCAGGTCCCCGAGACCCTCGTACGCCTCGGGGACCGCGAGGGCGAACACCCCCGCCTCCGCGAGCCGCGACCACAGCGCACGCCCCGGGCCGTGATCGCCCGAGGACCAGGCCCGCACCACCGCCGGTGTGTCCGCCGCCGTCAGCAGGCGGTCCAGCGTCCGCCCGAACTCGGTCTGCTCGCCCTCCAGGAGGAACCTCATCAGCGGCGTCCCTTCGGCAGGCCGAGCAGCCGCTCGGCGATGATGTCGCGCTGGATCTCGTTGGTGCCCGCATAGATGGGCCCGGCCAGCGAGAAGACATAGCCCTCGGCCCAGTCGCCGCCGTCGAGTTCGCCGTCCGTGCCGAGCAGATCGAGCGCCGTCTCGTGCAGCGCGATGTCGTACTGCGACCAGAACACCTTGTTCAGGCTCGACTCGGCGCCCAGCGTCCCTCCCGCCGCGAACCGGGACGCGCCCGCGTACGTGAACAGCTGGTAGGCGCGGGCGCCGATCACGGCGTCGGCCACCCGGTCCCGCAGGGCCGTGTCCGAGGGCTCGCCCCGCTCGCGCCACAGCTCGACGAGCCGGCCGGCCGCGGCGAGGAAGCGGCCCGGGGAACGCAGCGTGAGCCCGCGTTCGTTGCCCGTCGTCGCCATGGCGATGTGCCAGCCCCGGCCCGGCTCGCCGATAACGTCCTCGTCGGGTACGAAGACGTCGTCCAGGAACAGCTCCGCGAACGCGGGCTTGCCGTCGAGACGTCCGATCGGGCGGACCGTCACACCGGGCGCCCGAAGGTCGAACATCAGGTAGGTCAGGCCCTGGTGGGGCTTCGGCGCCCGGGGATCGGTGCGGAAGATGCCGAAGGCCCGGTCGGCGAAGGCGGCCCGGGACGACCACGTCTTCTGCCCCGACAGCAGCCATCCGCCCTCGGTGCGCACCGCCCGGGAGGACAGGGAGGCGAGGTCCGAGCCCGCCTCCGGCTCCGACCAGGCCTGCGCCCAGACCACCTCGCCGCTCGCCATCGGCGGCAGCACCCGGGCGCGCTGCTCCGCGGTGCCGTGGTCGAACAGGGTGGGCGCGAGCAGGCTGATGCCGTTCTGCCCGACCCGGCCGGGGGCGCCCGCCGCGTAGTACTCCTCCTCGAAGATCAGCCACTTGACGATGTCGACGCCCCGGCCGCCGTACTCCCGGGGCCACGACACGACCGACCAGCGGTCGGCATGGAGGGCCGCCTCCCAGGTGCGGTGCGCCGCGAAGCCCTCCTCGGTCTCCAGGGACGGCAGGGGCTCCTCCGGGGCGTTCGCGGTCAGCCAGGCGCGGGCCTCGGCGCGGAAGGCCTCCTCGTCGGCAGAGAAGTCCAGGTCCATCGTGCGGTCCCCTCCCTCGTCCCACTTCCCTAACAAGTGTTTGGTAGGTTAACGTACGTCCATGAGCAGCGTCGAGGGATGCCGCACCGCACCGAAGGGGCCGTCACGCCCCCGACCCGCCCTGCTGTGCGAGCGGTCGGCCGGAGCGCGGGAGGTGCGCGGATGACACCTCCGCCGTACGTGCCCGGGCACGGACTGCTCGACGGGCGCACCGCCGTCGTCACCGCCGCCGCCGGCGCCGGGATCGGCGGGGCCACCGCCCGCAAGTTCCTCCAGGAGGGTGCCCGCGTCGTCATCAGCGACGCCCACGCCCGGCGGCTGAAGGAGACCGAGGAGGCGCTCGCGAAGGAGTTCGGCGCGGGGAGCCTCGCCTCGCTGCCCTGCGACGTCACGGACGAGGAACAGGTCGGCGCGCTCTTCGCGTACGTCCGGTCCCTGCACGGCGGACCGGACATCGTCGTCAACAACGCCGGACTCGGCGGCACGGCCGCCCTCGTCGACATGAGCGACGAGCAGTGGAGCCGCGTCCTGGACGTCACCCTGAACGGCACCTTCCGCTGTACCAGGGCCGCGCTGCGCGCCTTCCGGGACACCGGGCGCGGCGGCGTCGTCGTCAACAACGCCTCCGTCGTCGGCTGGCGCGCCCAGGCCGGCCAGGCGCACTACGCCGCGGCCAAGGCCGGCGTCATGGCGCTCACCCGGTGCGCCGCCGTCGAGGCCGCCGCCTACGGAGTCCGGGTCAACGCCGTATCGCCGAGCCTCGCCATGCACCCCCATCTGGCCAAGGTCACCTCCGCCGAACTCCTCGGGGAACTGACCGCCCGCGAGGCCTTCGGGCGGTACGCGGAGCCGTGGGAGGTGGCCAACGTCATCGTCTTCCTGGCGTCCGAGTACTCCTCGTACATGACCGGCGAAACCGTGTCGGTCAGCAGCCAGCATGCGTAGGGCGGCCGCCGATGTGCCGGGGACACGGTGGGGCGGTACGACAATGGAGCCGTGCCTACGAAGAAGAAGCCCCAGGTGACCGCCTCGCCCGTGCGGCGCCGCGAACTCCTGGACACCGCGGCCGAGGTATTCGCCGCCCAGGGCTACAACGCCACCACCGTCCGCAGGATCGCGGACGAGGCGGGCATGCTGGCGGGCAGCCTCTACTACCACTTCGACTCCAAGGAGTCGATGCTCGAGGAGATCCTGCGCAGCTTCCTCGACGAGCTCTGGGACGGCTACGACTCCGTCCTCGGCGCCGAACTCGGGCCCCGGGAAACCCTGGAGGCCCTGGTCACCGAGTCCTTCCGGGAGATCGACCGGCACCGGGCCGCCGTGGCCATCTACCAGAAGGAGTCCCGGCACCTCGCCGTGCAGGACCGCTTCGCCTTCCTCGCCGAGTCCCAGCGCAAGTTCGAGAAGGCCTGGCTCAGCACGCTGGAGCGAGGCGTGGCCGCCGAGGTCTTCCGCAGCGACCTCGACATCCGGCTCACCTACCGGTTCGTGCGCGACACCGTCTGGGTCGCCGCCTCCTGGTACCGGCCGGGCGGACAGCACAGCCCCGAGGAGATCGCCCGCCAGTACCTGTCGATGGTGCTGGACGGCATCGCCGTACGCAGACAGCCGACTCACCCGTCCGAGGAGCAGCCATGGCCGAGGCCTACATAGTCGAAGCGGTCCGCACACCCGTCGGGCGCCGCAGGGGAGGCCTCTCGGCCGTGCACCCCGCCGACCTCGGCGCGCACGTCCTCGGGGAACTCGTGCGGCGCACCGGGATCGACCCCGCCGCCGTCGAGGACGTCGTCTTCGGCTGCCTGGACACCGTCGGGCCGCAGGCCGGCGACATCGCCCGCACCTGCTGGCTGGCCGCCGGGCTGCCGGAGGAGGTGCCCGGCGTGACGGTCGACCGGCAGTGCGGCTCCTCGCAGCAGGCCGTGCACTTCGCCGCACAGGGCGTGCTCTCCGGAACCCAGGACCTGGTCGTCGCCGGCGGCACACAGAACATGTCGATGATCCCGATCGCGTTCGCGTCGCGGCAGGCCGCCGAGCCGCTGGGGCTGACGGAAGGCCCGTTCGCCGGCAGCGAGGGCTGGCGCGCCCGGTACGGGGACCAGCCCGTGAACCAGTTCCACGGCGCCGAGCTCATCGCCGCGAAATGGGGCATCTCGCGGCGTGACCAGGAGGAGTGGGCCCTGCGCTCCCACCGCAGGGCCGCCCGCGCGATCGACGAGGGGCGCTTCGCCCGGGAGACGGTGCCGTACGGCGACGTGACCGTGGACGAAGGGCCGCGGCGCGACACCAGCCTGGAGAAGATGGCCGGACTGGACCCGGTGCTGCCGGGCGGCACGATCACCGCTGCCTGCTCCTCGCAGGTCTCCGACGGCGCTGCGGCGATGCTGCTCGCCTCCGAGCGGGCGGTGCGCGAGCACGGGCTGACACCGCGGGCCCGCGTCCACCATCTGTCGGTGCGTGGCGAGGACCCGATCCGGATGCTGTCGGCGCCGATCCCGGCGACCGCGTACGCGCTGAAGAAGGCGGGGCTCACGATGGACGACATCGACCTCGTCGAGATCAACGAGGCGTTCGCGCCGGTGGTGCTGGCATGGCTCAAGGAGACGGGCACGGACCCCGACAAGGTCAACGTCAACGGTGGGGCCATCGCCCTCGGACACCCCCTCGGGGCGACCGGTGTCAAGCTGATGACCACGCTGCTGCACGAACTCGAGCGCACGGGCGGACGGTACGGCCTGCAGACCATGTGCGAGGGCGGCGGGCAGGCCAACGTGACGATCGTCGAGCGGATCTGACCGCCGGGCGTGCTACAGTGTTTACGTTGCAGTTTTGGTACCCATGAACTTTATGTGCGCCTGACGGGAATGCTCCGCAGGCGCACTATTGTTTTCCGGCCGGTTCACGCCATCTCCGGATGGGGCTCATTGGTGCGACGGGGCTTTCCGAATTCGGGGAAGTCCGTACCACCCGTCAGTAAAAGGAGAACAATATGGCCACCGGTACCGTGAAGTGGTTCAACTCGGAAAAGGGCTTCGGCTTCATCGAGCAGGACGGCGGCGGCGCCGACGTCTTCGCCCACTACTCGAACATCGCCACCCAGGGCTTCCGTGAGCTCCAGGAGGGCCAGAAGGTCTCGTTCGACGTCGTGCAGGGCCAGAAGGGCCCGCAGGCGGAGAACATCGTCCCGGCCTGACGCCCGGACACACTTTCCGCGGCCGGGGCCCGCACCAGCACGGTGCGGGCCCCGGCTCCGTGCTGTCCCCAGGATCAGGAAGGAACCCCGAGTGGCACGAACTGCACGCCCGGACCGCTCCGCGGCCGGAGCCGGAGCACCCCGGAAGGCCCGCGTGGGCAGGAGTGCCGCGTCCGGCGATTCCGCAGGCAGGAGCGACGCAGGCAGGACTGCCGCGTCCGGGAATTCCGCAGGGAAGCGTGGCGTGGGCAGGACTGCCGCGTCCAGGAATTCCGCAGGAAAGGGCGACGCGGGCAGGAACTCCGCGGGCCGCAGCGCCCCGGCCCGCAAGGCCGTGCCGCCGCGGGACTTCACCGTGCCGGACCCCGTCGTCCCCGCGCTGCCCTCCGTCGCGACGTTCGCCGAGCTGGACATGCCGGCCGCGCTGCTGAAGACGCTCACCGCGCAGGGTGTGACGGAGCCGTTCCCCATCCAGGCGGCGACGCTGCCGAACTCGCTCGCCGGGCGCGACGTGCTCGGCCGCGGCCGGACCGGATCCGGCAAGACACTCGCCTTCGGCCTGGCGCTGCTGTCCCGGACCGCCGGGCTGCGGGCCGCGCCCCGCGCGCCGCTCGCCCTGGTGCTGGTCCCCACACGCGAACTCGCGCAGCAGGTCACGGACGCGCTCACGCCGTACGCGACGGCCGTGCACCTGCGTATCGCGACCGTGGTCGGCGGCATGTCGATCACGAAGCAGGCGGGTGCGCTGCGCCGCGGCGCCGAGGTGATGGTCGCCACCCCCGGCCGGCTCAAGGACCTCATCGACCGCGGTGACTGCGACCTCTCCCAGGTGCGCCTGACCGTCCTCGACGAGGCCGACCAGATGGCCGACATGGGGTTCCTGCCGCAGGTCACCGCGCTCCTGGAGCAGGTCGAGGAGGGTGGCCAGCGGATGCTGTTCTCGGCCACCCTGGACCGCAACGTGGACCGGCTCGTACGCCGCTTCCTGGCCGACCCCGTGGTGCACTCCGTCGACCCGTCCGCGGGCGCGGTGGCCACGATGGAGCACCATGTGCTGCATCTCATGGACGAGACCGACAAGAAGGCGGTCGCCACGCGCATCGCGGCCCGGGACGGCCGCGTGATCCTCTTCGTGGACACCAAGCGCGGAGCCGACCGCTTCGCGAAGCGGCTGCTGGCCAGCGGGGTACGCGCGGCGGCCCTGCACGGCGGACGCACCCAGCCGCAGCGCAACCGCACTCTCGACCAGTTCAAGAACGGCCAGGTCACCGCACTCGTGGCGACCAACGTCGCGGCGCGCGGCATCCATGTGGACGCCCTCGACCTCGTCGTGAACGTCGACCCGCCCACCGACCACAAGGACTATCTGCACCGCGGCGGCCGCACGGCCCGCGCGGGCGAGTCCGGCAGTGTGGTCACGCTGGTCCTGCCCGACCAGAAGCGCGACATGACCCGGCTGATGCGGGACGCCGGGATCACTCCCACGACGGCTCGGGTCAAGTCGACCGACGAGGAGCTGGCCCGCATCACGGGCGCGCGTGAGCCGTCCGGCGTCGCCGTCACGATAGAGGTCCCGCAGGCCCCGGCGGCGCCCCAGCGGCGTCCGAAGCCGGCGGGGACGCGGTCCGGCTCGCGGAGCCGCACGGCCCGGCAGCCGCAACGGCCGGCCGAGGGCGGCACGCAGCCGTCGCGCTCCGGACGCGGCCGGGGCCGTGGCGGCCGTCGCCCGGCCTCCTCGTAGCCAGGAGTCCGTGCCGGGCCCCTCTCGGTGGCCCGGCACGGTCGTCCGCGGCACGGTCGTCCGCGGCACGGTCGTCCGCCGTGCGGACCGGTGTCCGCCGCGCAGGAGGCAGCCGCACACCGCCCGCCCTCAGCGACACCGCAGGGTGCGCAGCACGTGCTCGGCCTCGGACATCACACGGTCGACGAGCACCGAGCAGCTCGGCAGATCCTCGATGACGCCCGCGACCTGGCCCGACGCCATGACGCCCAGGTCGGTGCGGCCCTCGACCATGGAGGCCCTGAGCAGCATGGGCGTGTTCGCGGCCAGCAGTACCTGGCTCCACGTCAGGTCCTTGCCGCGCTTCATGGCAAGGCCGTCGCGGACCATCTGCGACCAGCTCAGGCCCGACAGCTTCCGGAAGCCGGCGGCGCGGCGCACCGCCCGGGCCAGCGCCCGGGTGCGGCCCGCCTTCTCCAGCTCATCGACCAGCTCCGTACGGAGCATGCGGTGCGGCAGCCCGTCGACGGCCGTCGTCACGGTCACGTCCTTCACGGTCGCCGCCAGATAGCGTGCCTTGACGGCGTCCGGGACGGTCGAGTCGGAAGTGAGCAGGAAGCGCGTGCCCATCGCCACGCCCGCCGCCCCGTAGGCGAGCGCCGCGACCAGGCCCCGCCCGTCGTGGAAGCCGCCCGCCGCGATCACCGGTATGTCCACGGCGTCGACGACCTGGGGGAGCAGCACGGACGTCGCCACCTCGCCGGTGTGGCCGCCGCCCTCACCCCCCTGCACGACCACCGCGTCGGCGCCCCACGCGGCGACCTTCTCCGCATGCCGGCGCGCCCCGACGGACGGAACGACGACGACTCCTGCGTCCTTGAGCTCGGCGATCAGCTCCCGGGAGGGCGCGAGCGCGAAGGACGCCACCCGGACCCCCTCCTCCACGATGATCCGCACCCGCTCGCGCGCATCGCCGGCGTCCGCCCGCAGGTTGACCCCGAACGGTGCGTCCGTGCGGGCCCTGACCTCGCGTATCGCCTCGCGCAGCCGGCCGGTGGTCATCGTCGCGGAGGCCAGGATGCCCAGCGCGCCCGCCTCCGCGGTCGCGGAGACGAGCCGGGGCCCCGCCACCCACCCCATACCGGTCTGCACGATCGGGTGCCGGACGCCGACGAGTGCCGTGAGGGCCGTCTCCATCAGGCCGCGACCTCGCGCTCGCGCAGCCCCTGCGGGTCGATGACCTCGCGGACGAGGCGCAGTTCGGCGGGTGTCGGCGTCCGCGTGTACGGCACCGCGTCCGGTTCGGCCAGGGCGAACCCCGTCGCCTCCCGGACCTCCTCGACCGTGACACCCGGGTGCAGCGACGCCAGCCGCATCGAGCGGTCCGGCGTCGCGAAGTCGAACACCCCCAGATCGCTCACCACCCGCGCGATGCGGTGGAAGCGGGTCGCGGACGGGCCGGCGGCGGCCGCGTTGTCGTAGCCGACCCCGCTGACCATGTCGACCCTCTCCACGAAGACCCGCCTCGAATGCCGTGGGACCCAGTAACTCGTCGGATTGTTGAGGGTGTTGACCGGGGCGCCGCGCACCCCGAGGAGCTGACGCGCCGGGCGCTCCCAGTCGCCGATGCAGGAGATGTTCTGGTTGCCGTACCGGTCGATCTGGCTCGCGCCCATCATCACGTGCCGCCGGCCGCCGGTGACCATGGTCAGATGCATCCGGTAGGGCAGCCAGCCCTCCGGTGTCCCGTCGGGCCCGACAAGCATCGCCTCACCGTCGGTGAGCAGCAGATCGGGCGCGAAGGTCCGCCTGGCGAGCCGGGCGCCGACGGAGGGGATCAGACCCATCGGGCTGGCCAGCACCTCGCCGCCGTCCCGCCAGACCTCGGCGCAGGCGATCACGCAGTACTCGGCGCGCGTCACGCCGGCGCGCGCCGCCGTGGCCCGTCCCTGCTCCGTGCTCATTGCTGCTCCTCGCGCCAGGCCTGGACGGCGGACTGATAGGCGTCTTCCTTGCCGGACAGGAACCGCTCGGTGAACGCGGCCCACGTCCCGGCGTCGGCCGCCGCGGCCGCATATGCCTTCTGGAAGGCCTCGTCGCGGTCGTAGTCGGGGGCGCAGGAGGTGAAGTGCGCGCCGTTCGGCGTCTCCACGACACCGGTGACCACGTGCCGCCGCACCAGGAGCGTCTGCGGGGCCGCGGTCCCGAACCCGCCGGTGTCGACCAGGCGCTCGCAGGAGACGTACGCCGTGTCGGCCGCTTCGCAGAACAGGTCGTCGAAGTACGGGTCCGGGCCCAGGTACTGGCCGTTGCCCAGGCGGTCGGCGCGGTTCAGATGGACCAGCGCCGCGTCCATGCGCAGCGCCGGCATCGCGACGAACGTCTCCCCGTCCTCGTACGGCGAAGTGACGGTGCGCAGCGACGGATTGACCCGCATGACGTCCGAACCGAGGCCGGCGCGCACCGGGAGGAACGGCAGACGGTTCGCGGCGGCGTGCAGCCCCCACATGAACATCGCCTCGTCGACCTCCATCAGCTCGAAGGCGCCGCGCTGGCGTGCCGCGCGGAAGTGCGGCTCCAGCGGGATCGAGTCGAGCGTCGCGAACGCCGCGACCAGCTTGCGGATCTTCCCGGCGGCCGCGAGCAGGCCGACGTCCGGGCCGCCGTACGAGATCACGGTCAGGTCGGTGACGTCGGAGCGCAGCAGCGCGCGGACCAGCGCCATCGGCTTGCGGCGCGAGCCCCAGCCGCCGATGCCGAGGGTCATGCCGCTGCACAGCCGGGCGACGACGTCCTCGGGCGTCATCGTCTTGTCGGTCATGGCCGGACCTCCTTGCCGTCCTCGCCGAACGTGTTCCGGACCCGGTCCGCGACACCGCTCAGGTTCGCCTCGAAGGTGAAGCCCTGCTCGAAGCGGTAGCTGCGGCGCACGTCGACCGGGTCGATGCCGTTGATCGCGGCCTTCGCCAGCCGGATCAGGAAGCCGTCCTTCGCCGCGATCTCGCGCGCCAGGTCCAGGGCCGCGTCCAGCAGCCCGGCGCGCGGGACGACCTTCCACACCGAGCCGTGCGCGTGGAGTTCGGCGGCCGTGGCGGTGCGCGAGGTGTAGTACAGGGCGCGCATCAGGTGCTGCGGCACCAGGCGGGCCAGGTGCGTCGCCGCGCCGAGCGCGCCCCGGTCCAGCTCGGGCAGCCCGAAGGCGGCGTCGTCGGACGCGACGATCGCGTCGGCGTTGCCGGCCAGTCCGATGCCGCCGCCCAGACAGAACCCGCCGACCGCCGCGACGACCGGCACCTCGCACTCGTACACCGCGGCGAACGCCTCGGCGCAGCCGCGGTTGGCGCCGAGCAGCGCTTCATGGCCGCCGTCCCGCTGCATCTCCTTGATGTCGACGCCCGCGTTGAAACCGCGCCCGGCGGCCGCGAGGACCACGCAGCGGACCCCCGGATCCCGCCCTGCCGCCCGTACGGCATCGGCCAGCTCGTACCACCCGTGCACCGGCAGCGCATTGACCGGCGGAAAGTCGACCGTGACGACGCACACCCCGTTCTCGGGGCGCGAGGTGGAGACACCCATGAGCGGATCAGCTACCTTTCCACCAAACGTTTGTTAGGCAGGAAGGTAGCATCGGATGGAACTCGACGGGAGGGTCGCGGTCGTCACGGGCGGAACGAGGGGAGTGGGGGCAGGCATCGCACGCGCGTTCCTGGCGGCCGGTGCCACGGTCGTCGTCTGCGCCCGCAGGCCGCCGCAGGCGCCCATCGAAGCGAACGGCCGCACGGCCGCGTTCAGCCCCCTCGACCTGAGCGACGCCGCTGCCGTGGGGGACTTCTTCGAGGCCGTCGGTGCGGACCACGGGCGACTCGACGTGCTCGTCAACAACGCGGGCGGCACGCCCTACCGGCTGCTGGGCGAGGGGACCGCCGTGCGGCATGCGCGCGTCGTCGCTCTGAACCTCGTCGCACCGCTGACGGCGTCCCTCGCCGCCCACGGCCTGCTGCGCGCCGCACGCGGATCGGTCGTGATGATCGGCAGCGTCAGCGGGACCCGCCCGTCGCCCGGAACGGCCGCCTACGGCGCTGCCAAGGCCGGCCTGGAGAACCTGGCGCGGTCCATGGCGGTGGAGTGGGCGCCCGACGTCCGCGTGAACACCCTGGTCCCCGGCATGGTCCGCACCGAACTGTCCCATCTGCACTACGGCGACGAGGAAGGGGTGGCGGCGGTCGGCCGCACCGTGCCGCTCGGCCGGCTCGCCGAGCCCGCCGACGTCGGTGAGGCCGCCGTGTTCCTCGCCTCGGACCGGGCCGCCTACATCAGCGGCGCCAGCCTGCTCGTCCACGGCGGCGGCGAACGCCCCGCCTTCCTGGACGCGGCCACCGTCAACACGTCCGCGGCCGATGCCTGCCCAGTCGAAGGGAACTGACATGCCGGGAATCTGCGAGGGTCGCGTCGTCGCCGTCACCGGCGCGGGGCGGGGCCTGGGCCGCGCCCATGCGCTGGCCTACGCCGCCGAGGGCGCCCGGGTCGTGGTCAACGACCTGGGGGTGGGCCTGGACGGTTCGGCCGGGTCGCCCGGCCCGTCGGCCCCGGCCCGCGAGGACGGTCCGGCCGCGCAGGTCGTCGACGAGATCACGGCCCTGGGCGGCGAGGCCGTCGCCCACGGCGGCGACATCGCCACGACGGACGGCGCGGCGTCGCTGATCGCCACCGCGCTCGACGCGTTCGGCCGGCTCGACACCCTTGTGAACAACGCCGGTTTCCTCCGCGACCGGATGCTGGTCAACCTCGAGGAGGACGACTGGGACGCCGTCGTACGCGTCCATCTCAAGGGCCACTTCCTGCCGTTGAAGCACGCGGCGGCGCATTGGCGCGCCGAGGCGAAGGCCGGCCGCCGGCCCGTCGCCCGGGTCGTCAACACCAGTTCCGGCGCCGGTCTCCTCGGCTCGGTCGGGCAGGGCAACTACAGCGCCGCCAAGGCCGGAATCGTCGGGCTGACCCTCGTCGCCGCCGCCGAACTGGGCCGGTACGGCGTCCAGGTCAACGCCGTCGCCCCCGCCGCCCGCACCCGGATGACCGAGCGGACCTTCGCCGAGACCATGGCGGCGCCCGCGGCCGGGAGGTTCGACGCGATGGCCCCGGAGAACGTCTCGCCGCTGGTGGTGTGGCTCGGCTCGCCTGCGAGCGAGGGCGTGACCGGACGGGTCTTCGAGGCGGAGGCGGGCCGCATCACGGTCATGGAGGGCTGGCGCCCGGGTCCCACGGCGGACAAGGGCACCCGGTGGAGCCCCGCGGAGGCGGGCGACGCGGCACTCGGACTGCTGGCGGCCGCGGAGGTGCCGCGGCAGGTGTACGGGGCGTAGGGGCGCCGGAACCGGCCCGGCGCAGCGCCTCAGGCCCAGCCGGGCGCAGCACCTCGGGCTCGGCGCGGCCACGCCTTCGGTCCTGCGTCCGCCGTACGTCCCGCGGTGGGGCAGCCGTCGCCGACCGGTGCGGGTGAACGCCACCGGCCGTTGCGGGTAGCCGTAGCCGTAGCCGTAGCCGTAGCCGTAGCCGTAGCCGTAGCCGTAGCCGGGGCGGTCCGTTGCGGGTGGCCGCCGCCGTCCGCCTGCGGGGCGCCGCCGTCCCGCCCGGTCAGCCGGAGAGGCGGGCGGCGGCCTTGCGCTGCCGGTCGGACGCGACGCTCAGGAAGCGGACCACGGTCTCCAGTTCCTCGGTGGTGAACTCCCGGCAGAAGTCGACGACTTCGTTGCCCCAGTCCTCGAAGAACTCCGCCAGTTCCGCGATCTTCTCGCGGTTCAGCTCGACCACCACGCGCCGCCGGTCCGTCGGGTGTTTGACGCGGCGTACGAACCCCTTGCCCTCCAGCCGGTCGACCAGCCCGGTCACGGAGGCGGGGGCGAGTCCGGTGCGTGCGGCGAGGTCCTTCGCGGTCAGCGGGCCGAACCGCTCCAGCAGGTCGAGCGTCTTCGTCTCGGTCGCGCCGAGCCCCTGCTTCTCCGCGACCGTGCTGTGGAACATCACGGTGACCCCGCTGTGTTCGCGTCCCACGGCCATGAGTCGTCCGAGCACCTCGGCGCGCCGGTCGCCGTCGTCGTTCGCGGTCATGATCCCAGGCTACCAAATATTTAGTTCGGTCGAACTAAGGACTTGCGAGGGGCTCTGTTGGCGTGCAAGTCTTTCGTTAGTCCGAACGAAATAAATCGGAGCCGACCAACGGGAGAACCCATGTCCGCGTCCCCGACGCTCGCAACACCACAGCCGACGGCCGCGCCGTACCCACGGCGCTGGGCGGCCGCCGCCGTGATGATGACCGCCGCCCTGATGGACATGCTGGACGTGACGATCGTGAACGTCGCGATCCCGTCCGTCGGCCGCGAACTGCACGCCTCCGAAAGCGCCTTGCAGTGGGTCGTCTCGGCCTATCTGCTGGGATTCGCCGCCACGCTCATCGTCTCGGGGCACCTCGGCGACCGCTACGGCCGCAAGATCCTCTTCCTCGCCGGCACGGCGGGCTTCGGACTCGCGAGCCTCGGCTGCGGGATCGCCCAGTCCCCGGGACAGCTCGTCGCGGCGCGCGCCGTGCAGGGAGTCATGGCGGCGCTGCTCATGCCCCAGGTGCTCGGCTCGTTCCGCACGCTCTTCCAGGGCAAGGAGCGGGGTGCGGCGTTCGGGCTGTACGGGGCCGTGGCCGGGTTCGCCTCCGCGATCGGGCTGCTGCTCGGCGGAGTGCTCACCGACGCCGATCTGTTCGGCCTCGGCTGGCGTTCCGTGTTCCTGGTGAACGTGCCGGTCGCGGTCGTCACGCTCATGGCCGGGGCCGTGGTCGTGCCGTCCACCAGGGAGCGCTCGGCCGGCCGCCCCGACCTGTTCGGCAGCCTCGTCCTGGCCGGGGGCCTGGTCGCCGTCGTGCTGCCGCTGGTGCAGGGCCGCGCCAACGGCTGGCCGCTGTGGGGCTGGATCTGCCTCGCCGCCGGCGTGCTGGCCGTCGCCGGACTCGGCGTCGTCGAGGCGCGCCGGCGCCGCACGGGGACCGTGCCGCTGCTGCCCGCGCGCGCCTTCCGCCTCCCGGCCTTCTCCTTCGGGGTGCTGGTGCAACTGCTGTTCGCCGTCGGCATGCAGGGCTTCTTCCTTGCCTTCGCGCTCTGGCTCCAGGGCGGTGAGCGCTACACACCGATGCAGGCCGGGCTGGTCACGGTCGCCTTCTCCGTGGGCGGCTTCCTGACCGCGCCCGCCGCCGACGGGCTCGCCGTGCGGCTCGGGCGCGTGGTCCTCGCCGCGGGGGCGCTGCTCATGGCCGGCGGATTCGCCGGTGTCTGGTACGCCGTCGACCACTCCGACGCCGTCCGCACCGGGGCGTGGCCGCTGGTGCCGGGACTGCTGGTCGCCGGTGCCGGGCTGGGCTTCCTGGTCGTCCCTCTGGTGAACGTCGTCCTCTCCGCCGTGCCCGGCTCCCTCGCCGGCGGGGCGTCCGGGATCTTCTCCACCGCCCAGCAGTTCGGCGGAGCCCTGGGTGCGGCGATCATCGGAACCGTGTACTTCCAGAACCTGGACGGGGGCCCCACCCACGCCCTCGCCACGGCGATGCCCTGGGTGACGGCCGGCTTCGTCCTCTGCGCCTGCCTGTGCACGGCACTGCCCAGGACCGCCGTGGCGGGGGAGGAGGACTAGGGTCCCCGAGCCGCCCTCTCCCGGAGCCGGGATCCCCGGGGCGTCCCCGTGGATCCCGGCTCCCTCGCGTCGCCGGGTCCCGGGTCGCGCCCCTCGCGGTCACCCCCCGTGGACCTGCCGCTTTGCGCGCCGGACACGGCTCAGCAGGACCCGGTACCCGGCCTCGCCCGGACCGCCGCGGCCCACCGCGCGACGACCGTCACGTGTCGCACTCCAGAACCGTCCTGCACAGTGCACACCGCGCCCGCACCCGCCCGCGCACCGGAACCCGGATCCGCTGGTGGCAGGTCGGACAGGGAAACGACACACGCAACTGCGCACCCCCGTCGAACGCGTACTCCTCCCCGTGCGGCCCCACCGCGCCGCGCCCGGACCCACCGCGCCCCGATGCCCCGTGCAGCTGAGCCAGACGCCGCTCCCGCGCATACCGCCGCCGCCCGGCCCACCCGGCAGCCGTCAACGGCGGCTGCGAGCCGTCACGGCGGGCCAGCGCCAGCCCGCGCGTGTACGCCGGGTACGCCTGCGGGCTCGTGAACCACGGCGACGGGTCCTCCCCGAAGGCCAGCGCACGCTTGGCCAGGACGTAGCCGAACTCCTCCGGCGTCAGATAGCCCAGCTTCTGCGACGAGACCCCGTCCTCACGGAAGGCGTCCAGCAGCAGCCAGCCGGCGCCCAGATACGTCGTCGCCGTGTCCGTCAGGATCTCGTTCTCGCGGGTGCCCGGGAACGACAGGCCCAGGCGATGCAGATACACATGCATCACCTCGTGCGCCAGCGCCGCCCCGATGTCCTGGCGATGCGTACGGAAACGGTCGTTCAACTCGATGAAATACTCAGGCCCCGCCGCGAGTTCCACGTTCGCCGCATGCGTCATCTCCCGGAAACCGACGACCATGCGCGCCTCCGGCAGCCGGAAGTGCCCCACCAGCTCACGCGCCACCCGCTGCGCACCCAGGTGCAGATCGTCCTGATCGCAGAACGCCACGTCCGCGGGCGCCACACTCGTGTCGAACATCCGCACCGTGTCGTACGACAGCCGCCGGTACAACGCCGTGATCGCCTGCCGCACCGTCCCCAGATGCGGGAAACCGTGCTCGACCGGCCCGCCGTTCGCCACGCCCGCACCCCCTGAAGACGCCGGAACCCGGGCTCGCGGAGCCCACTGAACCGGATTCCACTGTAGACGCGCCCCCGCCGCACCGCCCCGGCCCGGACCCCGCGCGGTTGCGGGCCCCCGCCGGTCCCGGTCCCATGGAAGGCATGGCGATCACGGTGGTCATCGCGGACGACCAGGAGATGGTCCGCACCGGCTTCCGCATGATCCTGGAGAGCCAGCCCGACATCGACGTCGTCGCGGACGTCGTCGACGGCGAGGCCGCACTCGACGCCGTCGAGCGCCTCGACCCCGACGTGCTGCTCCTCGACATCCGCATGCCCCGCCTCGACGGCCTCGCCGTCACCCGCCGGCTGGCCGACGCGGGCCGCGAACGCCCCCGTATCGTCATCGTCACCACCTTCGACCTCGACGAGTACGTGTACGAAGCACTCCGCGGCGGGGCCAGCGGCTTCCTCCTCAAGGACGCCAGCCCCGCGATGCTCGTCGAGGCCGTCCGCGCCGCCGCCGTCGGCGACGCCCTCGTCTCGCCCGCCGTCACCGTACGGCTGCTGCGCCATGTGTCGCCCGCCGCCGCATCCGGCGCCCGCACCCCCCGGGACCCCCTCACCGGCCGCGAACAGGACGTCGTACGCGCCCTCGCCCGTGGCCTCACCAACGCCGAGATCGCCCGGACCCTGTCCGTCTCCCTCTCCACGGTCAAGACCCATCTGGCCCACGTCCAGGCCAAGCTCGACGTCCGCAACCGCGTCGAGATCGCCGCCTGGGCCTGGGAGAGCGGCCTGGCCGAGCCCACGCCGTGAACGGCACCGCCACCACCCTGCGCCGGCTCACCCGCCACCCGGCCGTCCTGCCCGCCGCCAAGCTCCTCCTCGCCGCCGCCCTGGTCCTCCTCGTCACCGTCGAAGGCGTCGCACTGGCCCGCCAGCCGTCCGGACCCCACGCCGTCGCCTGGGCCTCCGGCATCGTCGTCTGCCTGTGCGCCGTCCCCTGGGCGCGCATCCCCCTGCTGCCCCGCGCCCGGACCGCCGCGACCGTCTCCTGGCTCACCACGATCTACCTCTTCACCAGCAACCGCCCCCAAGTGGTCTGGGGTGTGGGGGAGGCCATCGCCCTCCTCGTCCTCCTGCACGGCGTCCTCGTGCACGCCCCCGCCCGCAGCGCCGCCGTCCTCGGCCCCCTGCTCGCCCTCGCCACGATGGCCGCACCCGTCCGCGACGCCACCCCCGGCCGCTTCACACTGGCGTTCGCCGTCCTGACCGTCATGGTCACCACCGTCGCGCTGCTCCTGCGGGCCAAGAACTCCCAGCGCATCCGCGACCTGCAGGCCGTACGCACCGCCGAACGCCTCGAACTCTCCCGGGAACTCCACGACCTCGTCGCCCACCACGTCACCGGGATCGTCGTGCAGGCCCGCGCCGCCCGCTTCGCCGGCGTCGACGCCGAGCACGCCGCCGCCACCTTCGCCCGCATCGAGGCCGCGGGCGACGAAGCGCTCGGCGCGATGCGGCGCCTGGTCCGTGTCCTGCGCGAGGGCGAGCCCGAAAGGGCGCCCACCGCGGGGATCGCGGAGATCCACGAGCTCGCCGAGACCTTCTCCCGCACCGGGCCGCCCGCCCTCGTGCACATCGACCCCGGCCTCCAGGAGCACCTGCCCGCCGACCTCGCCGCGGCAGCGCACCGCATCGTCCGCGAGTCCCTCACCAACGTCCGCAAGCACGCCGCCGAGGCCACCGCCGTACGGATCGGGCTCCGTACCGTCCCCGGCGGACTCGAAATCCGCGTCACCGACGACGGCAGCGCGCCCGCGTCGGACGGCGCCGACGCCGGGGACGGCGGCTTCGGCCTGGCCGGCCTCACCGAGCGGGCCACCGCCCTCGGCGGACACCTCACGGCAGGGCGGCCCGCCGAGGGCGGGTGGGAGGTACGGGCGGTACTCCCGTACGACACGAGCTGACCGGCCGGTGCACAGAACTCGGCCCCCGCACCCCCGCGCCGGACCGAACGCCTCGCCGTCGAACGCCGGACGGCCCGGACCCCGCAAACCGGCGCGACCCGGGAAACCCTCAGCCGAACCGCAGCGCACCACCCGCCCGCTCCAGCTCCAGCACCCACACCTCGTTCGGCCCCTCCCGCACCACGGGCCCCGGCACGTACAGCGACTCCTGCGGGCCCACGGCCCAGTACCGGCCCAAATTGAACCCGTTCACCCAGACGAATCCCCGCGTCCACCCGGGGAGTTCCACCACCGCATCCCCGGCGCCGCGCACCTCGAACACCCCCCGGTACACCCCGGGCGCACCCCCCTCGTCCGGCGCGGCCCGGAACGGCAGGGCCGCCACCCGCCCCGCGTCGTCGAACGCATCGAGCCGCAGCCCCCGCCCCCGTACCCCGTGCAGGTACTGCCGCTCGTGCAGCACACCCCCCGTGACGCCCTTCGTCTCCCCGAGCAGCGGCCCGTAGTTGACCCGGCCCAGCGACTCCACCCACAGCTCCACCTGCGCAGGCCCCGCCACGGGCCGTGCCAGCACCGGGTCGTCCTCCGTCACCACCCCGGCCCGCACCCCGTCCACGTACACCACGGCCCGGTCCCGCAGCCCCCGCACCCGCAACGGATACGGCTTCCGCGGCCCCGGCACGTCGACCGTGTACCGGACGAGCCCCCGGTCCACACCGAGCTCCTCGAAGGTCGGCGGCACCGCGGACTCGCACTCCGCCGTGCCCAGCACCTCCAGTACGTCGTCCAGCGGAACCCACTGCGGCACACCGGCCGTGACCGGCGACGCCAGCACCGGAAGCGGAGCGGGCGGATCCGGCAGCGGATCCTGCGCGTACTCGGCCAGCACCTCCCGCATCAGCCGGAACTTCTCCGTCGGCCGCCCGAACTCGTCGACCGGCGCACCGTAGTCGTAGGAGGTGACGTCCGGCTCCAACGGCCCGTCGTGCCGCTCACCGGAGCGGTTCGCCCCCGCCCAGCCGGCGAAGCTCGTCCCCCCGTGCGCCATGTACAGATTGACCGACGCCCCGCACTCGAGGATCTCCCGCAACACCCCCGCCGCATCCGCCGGATCCCGCACGACATGCCCGGCACCCCAGTGGTCGAACCAGCCGCACCAGAACTCCATGCACATCAGCGGGCCCTTGGGCCGGTGCCGCCGCAGCGACCCGAACCCCGCCCGCGCCTGCGAACCGAAATTGACCGTGGCCAGCACCCCCGGAAGCGAGCCGCCGGTGAGCATGTGGTCCTCCGGACCGTCGGACGTGAACAGCGGCACCGTCACACCGCCCGCGCGCAAGATCCGCTCCAGCTCCCGCAGATACACCCCGTCGGAGCCGTACGACCCGTACTCGTTCTCGACCTGCACCATGACCACCGGACCGCCCCGGTCGATCTGCCGGGACACGATCTCCGGCAGCAGCCGCCCGAACCAGCGCCGCACCTCGCCGAGATACCCCTCGTCACGTGTCCGCACCCGCGCCCCCACCCGGCCCGTCAGCCAGTGCGGCAACCCGCCGTTCTCCCACTCCGCGCAGATGTACGGACCCGGCCGCACGATCGCCCACAGCCCCGTCCCCGCCGCCGCGTCCAGAAAACGCCCCAGCGCCGCCACATCCCGGAACCGCCCGGGGTCCGGCTCGTGCAGATTCCACGGGACGTACGTCTCCACACAGTTCAGCCCCAGCGCCCGCAGCATGGCCAGCCGGTGCCCCCACTGCGCCTCGTGCACCCGGAAGTAGTGCAGCGCCCCGGACAGCAGCCGCACCGGCCGCCCGTCCAGCTCGAAGTCGTCCTCGCCCACCCTGAACTCGGCCATCGTGTCCCTCCCGCTCACCTGCTGCCGCCACGATCACCTCTGGCGGGCAGCACGGTCCATGGACAAAGATCGGGCCTGATTGGACGGACCTCGCAGGCGACGGCCGGTTCGGGCCACCACACAGGACGACCACGACAGGACGACCACCCCGACGAGCACCGCACGACGAGCACCACGGACGAGCAGGACGGGACGACCAGGACGGAAGGGACTCCGGCGGATGTACCACACCTGGATGCGCTACTTCACCCCCAGCCCGGTCCACCACCGCCTCGGCCTGGTCTGCCTCGGCGTCGGACTCCAGCACGGCACGCTGCCCACCGTCGGCCCCCGCACCCTCGACCACCACGTCGCCGTCGTGATCAGCGCCGGCAGCGGCTGGTACCGCGGCGCCGACGGCCGTCGCACCACCGTCACCGCCCCCGCCCTGCTCTGGCTCACCCCCGGCGTCCCCCACCACTACGCACCCGACCCCGCCACCGGCTGGGACGAATGCTTCGTCGACTTCACCGGACCCGCCACCACCACCTACACCGAACTCGGCTGCATCGAACCCGACCGGCCCGTCGTCCCCCTCTCCGACGCCGCGGCCGCCCGCACCGTCGTCGCCCGCATCGCCCGCGCCGCCCGCCGCGGCAACCCCCTCCTCGAAGTCGAGACCGCCGCCGCCGTCCACGAACTCCTCGTCGCCCTGCGCCGCGCCCGCGCCGACCTGGCACCCGACGGCGACCCCGTCCTGCAGGCCCTCGCCCGCGACGCCTTCCAGCCCCTGTCCGTCGCCGAACACGCAGCCCGGCACGGCATGACCCCCGCCGAACTGCGCACCGCCGTCCGCCGCGGCGCCGGATGCAGCCCCAAGGACTACCTCCTCGGTATCCGCCTCGGACGCGCCAAGGAACTCCTCGCCGCCACCGAACTGCCCGTCGCCGCCATCGCCCGACGCATCGGATACGACGACCCCGCCTACTTCTCCCGCCTCTTCACCCGACGCGTCGGCATGGCCCCCGTACGCTTCCGCGAACAACAGGGACGCGCCGTGCCCGGCGGCTGGAGCAACCAGGTCCCCGACCCCGACCACCCGCCCACCATCACCCGCAACGCCACGTAAGCTCACCGACCATGACCACGATCGACCCCGCCGTCCAGGCGGAACTCACCCGCCTCCGCGACAGCATCGACAACATCGACGCGGCGGTCGTCCACATGCTCGCCGAACGCTTCAAATGCACCCAGCAGGTCGGCCACCTCAAGGCCGCCCACCAGCTGCCCCCGGCCGACCCGAACCGCGAAGCCGAACAGATCGCCCGGCTGCGCCGCCTCGCCGAAAGCGCCAAACTCGACCCGGCGTTCGCCGAGAAGTTCCTGAACTTCATCATCGCCGAGGTCATCCGCCACCACGAACAGATCGCGGACGGCCAGTAACCCGCACCGCCCACCCCACCGGGCCCCGCCCGGGCCCACCCCCGGAACCCCTGTCCCACGGCACCCCCATCCGGCAGCATGGGCAACATGTCCGTACTGACGCGCGACGAAGCGCAGACCCGAGCCGACCTCCTCGACGTCGAGCGATACACCGTCCACCTCGACCTCACCCGCGGCGACGACACATTCGACTCCCGCACCGTCATCCGGTTCACCACCCGCAGCACCGGAGACACCTTCGTCGAACTCAGACCCGCCACCCTGCGCACCGCCACCCTCGACGGACACCCCCTCGACCCCGCCACCCTCACCGAGAACCGGCTCCCCCTCACCGGACTCACCCCCGGCGAACACGAACTCCGCATCGACGCCGCCATGCACTACTCCCGCACCGGCGAAGGCATGCACCGCTTCACCGACCCCACCGACGGCGAGACCTACGTCTACACCCAGCTGTTCATGGAAGACATCCAGCGCGTCTTCGCCGCCTTCGACCAACCCGACCTCAAAGCCGTCTTCGACCTCACCGTCACCGCCCCCGACAGCTGGAGCGTCCTCGCCAACGGCCGCACCGAACACCTCGGCAACGGCACCTGGAAAGCCGCCCCCACCCCCCTCATCTCCACCTACCTCGTCGCCGTCGCCGCAGGCCCCTGGCACTCCATCCGCACCGAACACCGCGGCCTGCCCTTCGGCCTGCACTGCCGGCGCTCCCTCGCCCCCCACCTCGACGCCGACGAAATCCTCGACATCACCCGCGCCTGCTACGACCGCTACCACGAGAAATTCGACGAGCCCTACCCCTTCGACTCCTACGACCAGGCATTCGTCCCCGAATTCAACGCCGGCGCCATGGAAAACCCCGGCCTCGTCACCTTCCGCGACGAATTCGTCTACCGCTCGGCCGTCACCGACACCGAACGCCAGACCCGCGCCATGGTCATCGCCCACGAGATGGCCCACATGTGGTTCGGCGACCTCGTCACCCTCCAATGGTGGGACGACATCTGGCTCAACGAATCATTCGCCGAATACATGGGCTACCAGACCCTCACCGAAGCCACCCGCTACACCGGAACCTGGACCGACTTCGCCGTCACCCGCAAAGCCTGGGGCTACGACGCCGACCAGCGCCCCTCCACCCACCCCGTCGCCCCCGAAGCCATCCACGACACCGCCACCGCCCTCCTCAACTTCGACGGCATCTCCTACGCCAAGGGCGCCTCCGCACTACGGCAACTCGTCGCATGGCTCGGCGAAAAGGACTTCCTCGCCGGCATCAACACCCACTTCGCCCGGCACAAATTCGCCAACGCCACCCTCGCCGACTTCATCGACTCCCTCGCCACCGCCACCGAACGCGACGTCCACGCCTGGGCCGAGGCCTGGCTGCGCACCACCGGAGTCGACACCCTCACCGCATCCACCACCCCAGGGCCCGGCACCTGGACCCTCACCCTCCACCGCGACGGCAGCCGACCCCACCGCATCACCGTCGCCGCCTACGACCACGACCCCGCCGACGGCCGCACCCTCGTCCTGCGCGAACGCCACGAAACCGACGTCCCCCACGACGACGCACCCATCACCCGCCCCGGCACCCGCCCCGCCCTCATCATCCCCAACGACCACGACCTCACCTACACCAAGATCCGCCTCGACGAGGAATCCACCGAAACCGCACTGCGCAGCCTCTCCGGCGTCCCCGACGCCCTCGCCCGCGCCGTCCTGTGGAACACCCTCCGCGACATGGTCCGCGACGGCGACCTCGAACCCGCCGCCTACCTGGAGACCGCCCTCGCCCACCTCCCCGAGGAAACCGACCTCGCCGTCGTCCAGGGCGTCCTCGCCTTCGCCGCCCACCTCACCGACCGCTACCTCGACCCCGCCGCACGGCCCGCCGGCCTGACCACCCTCACCGACCTCTGCCGCGCCCTCATCCGCCGCACCGAGGACGGCGACAACCCCGGCCTGCGCCTCACCGCCGTACGCCACCACATCGACACCGCCCAACAACCCGACACCATCGCCGCCTGGCTCCACGACGGCACCGTCCCCGGCGGACCCGAACTCGACCCCGAACTGCGCTGGCGCATCCTCGGCCGCCTCGCCGCACTCGGCGCCGTCGACGACACCGCCATCGCCGCCGAACTCCACCGCGACCCCAGCGCCACCGGACAGCAGGGCGCCGCCCGCTGCCGCGCCGCCCTCCCCGACCCCGACGCCAAGCGCACCGCCTGGGAGGCCATGTTCACCACCGACGACCTCTCCAACTACCTGTTCACCGCCACCGCCCAAGGCTTCTGGCAACCCGAACAGGCCGACCTCGTACGCGACTACATCCCCCGCTACTACACCGACGTCGTCGCCCTCGCCGAGCGACGCGGCCCCGCCATCGCCGAAGCCGCCGGCCGCCACGCCTTCCCCGCCCAAGCCGTCGAAACACAGACCCTCACCCTCGGCGAGGCCTGCCTCACCGACGCCCGGCCGACACCCGCACTGCGCCGCAAACTCGTCGACCAACTCGACGACCTGCGGCGCGCACTCCGCGTACGCGCACTCCACACGGCAGGGGACAGGTAACCGGAGCCGCAGCCGGGCCCCGCAAGCCCGGCACGACACCCCGTAGCATCCCGCGGCGCACCGCCACGCCCGCTCCGCACAGCAGTACCACTTTCGGGTTCCGATAAATGAGCTGACAGGGCGCACCAGCCGAAGGACGACCAGGCTGGTGCCCCCTGCACGCGCGCACCCGAAGGACACCGCCATGAGCACACCGCCGCAGTCCCTGGCCGGGGGAGCCCAGGGAGCCACCGCGCTACGGCCGCTGCTCGGCACCGTCCTCGACGCACTCCGCGAAGGCGCCGAAGCCCGCGGCGGACCCCTCCCCGCCGGAGGCCCCACCACCGTCGCCCGCCACGTGCGCGACGCCGTACTCCCCGTACTCCCCGAACAAGGCACCGGCGCCGAGACCGCCCTGCACACCCTCGTCCGCACCCTCGCCGAAGGCGCCGCCGACCCGGCCGAACCCCTCTGCACCGCCCACCTGCACTGCCCACCCCTCGCCGTCGCCGCCGCAGCCGACCTCGCCGTATCGGCCCTCAACCCCTCCATGGACTCCTGGGACCAGGCCCCCGCCGCCTCCGAGATCGAAACGCTCGTGACGGAAGCCATCTCCGCACTCCTCCACTCCGACCGCCCCAGCACCCCCACAGAAGGCGCCCCCGCCGGCAGCACCCTCGTCACCACCGGCGGCACCGAAGCCAACCAGCTCGCCCTCCTCCTCGCCCGCGAACGCCACGGCACCTCCCTCCGGCTCCTCTGCGGACAGAACGCCCACCACTCACTCCACCGCGCCGCCTGGCTCCTCGGACTCCCCGAACCCGAGACCCTCCCCGCACCCCACGGCACCCTCGACACCACCGCACTCGGCGAAGCCCTCGCCCACAGCGACCGGCCCACCCTCGTCGCCGCCACCGCAGGGACCACCGACGCCGGACTCATCGACCCCCTGCCCCGCATCGCCGACCTCTGCGACACCCACCGGGCCCGCCTGCACATCGACGCCGCCTACGGCGGAGGACTCCTCTTCAGCGACACCCTCCGAAACCGCCTCGACGGAATCCGCCGCGCCCACACCGTCACCCTCGACCTGCACAAACTCGGCTGGCAACCCGTCGCCGCCGGACTGCTCGCCGTCCGCGAACCCCGCGACCTCGACGCCCTCTCCCACCACGCCGACTACCTCAACGCCGACGACGACACCGAAGCCGGCCTGCCCGACCTCCTCGGCCGCTCCCTGCGCACCACCCGCCGCCCCGACATCCTCAAGATCGCCGTCACCCTCAAAGCGCTCGGCAGGACCGGACTCGGCGCCCTCGTCGAACAGGTCTGCACCCACGCCCAGGAGTTCGCCCGGCTCATCGACGACCACCCGCACTTCGAACTGCACGGGCCGCCCGCCATCAGCACCGTCCTCTTCCGGCCCGCCGGAGCCGACGACGACCACACCGCCTCCGTACGCCGCCGGCTCCTCACCGAAGGACGAGCCGTACTCGGCCGCGCACACCTCGACGGGCACCTCTGGCTCAAAGCCACCCTCCTCAACCCCCACACACGCCCCGGAGACCTCGCCGCACTCCTCAAACTCGTGGAAGGACACACCCCCCGATGACCCACGCTCCACACCACGAGCCCGAAGGAACCCGCGACCTCGTCGGCATCGGCATCGGCCCCTTCAACCTCTCCCTCGCCGCACTCGCCCAGCCCCTCGCAGAACTCGACACCGCCTTCTACGAACAGCAGCAGTCCTTCCACTGGCACCCCGGCCTCCTCATCGACGGCGCCACCCTCCAAGTCCCCTTCCTCGCCGACCTCGTCACCCTCGCCGACCCCGCCAACCCCTGGTCGTTCCTCGCCTACCTGCGCGCCCGCGAACGACTCTTCCCCTTCTACTTCGCCGAGCGCTTCCACATCCACCGCGCCGAATACGACGCCTACTGCCGCTGGGTCAGCGACAACCTCCCCGCACTCCACTACGGCCACCAGGTCGACGCCATCCGCTGGAACCCCGAACGCGCCCTCTTCGAAGTCGACTTCACCCAACTCGGCAACGACGGCGAAGCCGAAGCCCTCGGCCGCACCTACACCAGGAACGTGGTCCTCGGAGTGGGCACCGCCCCACACATCCCCGAACCCCTCAGACCGCTCGCCGACGCCCCCGCCGTCCCCGTCATCCACTCCGCCGACTACCTCCAGAACCGCGACCGGCTCCTCGCCGCCGACCACATCACCGTCATCGGCTCAGGACAGTCCGGCGCCGAGGTCTTCCTCGACCTCCTGCGACACCGGCCCCCCGGACGCGAAAAACTGCACTGGCTCGCCCGCACCGAAGCGTTCGCCCCCATGGAGTACTCCAAACTCGGACTCGAACACTTCACCCCCGACTACACCCGCTACTTCCACGCCCTCCCCGAACCCGTGCGCGACCACCTCGTCCCCCACCAGTGGCAGCTCCACAAAGGCATCGACACCGACACCATCGCCGCCATCCACGACGAGCTCTACCAGCGCACCCTCCACGGCGGATGGCCCGACGCCGTCCTCACCCCCGGCGTCACCGTCCGCACCGCCGGACGCGTCGGCACCACCCAGGTCGAACTCCACCTCGAACACACCCGACAAGCCACCCGCTCGACCCTCACCACCAACGCCGTCGTCCTCGCCACCGGCTACCGCGAACGCCCCCTCGGCCACCTCATCGCCGCACTCGACCCCCACATCCGCCGCGACACCGCCGACCGCCCCCGCATCGACGAGCACTACCGGCTCCAGCTCGACCCCGCCATCACCGCCACCGGCTGCCACCTCTACGTCCAGAACGCCGAACGCCACACCCACGGCGTCGGCGCCCCCGACCTCGGCCTCGCCGCCTGGCGCAGCGCCACCATCGTCAACAGCATCACCGGCAAAAACCCCTACCCACTCCCCGAGCGCACCGCCTTCACCACCTTCGGCCTGCACCGGCCCACCCGGCCCACCCCACCACCCCACACCCTCACACCCCTCAAAGAACCCCGCTGAGCACCCCCACCGATGCCACAGTGGGGACATGACCCAGGAACCCACCCAGCAACCAGGCACCGCACCCACCCACGACACCACCCCCGACAGCAACCCACAGGACCCCACCCACGGGCCACGACCCCACCTCCCCTACGGCACCCCCGACGCACCCCGCATCGCCGTCCGCGGCGAAGCACACATCGAAGCCGACCCCGACATCGCCCGCATCGGCATCACCGTCACCGCCCGCGGCACCGACCGCCGCGAAGCCCTCGCCGACCTCACCCGCCGCAACACCACCGCCCTCGACCTCGTCAAGAGCTACGCCGACGCCGTCGAACGAGTCGAGACCGGCGCCTTCTCCATCACCCCCGAACTCACCAGACACGGCCGCGGCGAACGCATCCGCAGCTACCACGGCGCTGTCCGCATCACCGCCGAACTCACCGACTTCACCGCCCTCGGCGAACTCACCACCCGCCTCGCCGACCTCGACCTCACCCACGTCGACGGCCCCTCATGGCACCTGCGCCCCGACTCACCCGCCCACCGCGCCGCCCGCCGACAAGCCGTCCGCGAAGCCGTCCAGCGCGCCCGCGAATACGCCGACGCACTCGGCACCACCCTCGACGCCCTCGTCGAACTCGCCGACATCGGCGCCGAACAACCCACCCCCTACGGCACCCAGCCCGGCACCCCCCGTATGCGCACCGCCGCCTACACCGGCGCCGCCGAAGAGGCCGCACCCCTCGACCTCGAACCCCAGCGACAGCACGTCCACGCCCAGGTCAACGCCAGATTCACGATGCGGCCACCACAGCTCTGACCACACACGCCCGGCACACGGATTCCCCCGGCCCGACATGCTCATCAGAGCAACCCCACGCACAATTCAACACTTGTCAATAGACCTTCATGCAAAGGTTGTTGAGTAGTCACGCCGGACCAATTCTCTACCCACCGGTAAGGCCTAGGCTCGAACCATGCGCCGAGCAAAGATCGTTTGTACCTTGGGTCCCGCCACCGACTCGTACGACCAGATCAAGGCACTGGTCGAAGCCGGAATGGACGTCGCCCGCTTCAACCTCAGCCACGGCACCTACGCCGACCACGAAGAACGCTACGAGCGCGTGCGCAAGGCCTCCGACGAGACCCGACGCAGCGTGGGCATCCTCGCCGACCTTCAAGGCCCGAAGATCCGCCTCGGCCGATTCAGCGAAGGCCCCGTACTCCTTGAACGCGGAGACACCTTCACCATCACCGTCGAACACGGAGTCCAGGGCGACCGCCACACCTGCGGCACCACCTACGCAGGCCTCGCCGACGACGTCACCCCCGGCGAACGCATCCTCGTCGACGACGGCAAGGTGACCCTCGAAGTCGCCTCCGTCGACGGCCCCCGCGTCCACACCACCGTCGTCGAAGGCGGCATGGTCTCCGACCACAAGGGCCTCAACCTCCCCGGCGTCGCCGTCTCCGTCCCCGCACTCTCCGACAAGGACGAAGCCGACCTCCGCTGGGCCCTGCGCACCGGATTCGATGTCATCGCCCTCTCCTTCGTCCGCAGCGGACACGACATCGAGGACGTCCACCGGATCATGGACGAGGAGGGCCGGCGCCTCCCCGTCATCGCGAAGATCGAAAAGCCCCAGGCCGTCGACAACATCGACGACATCGTCGCCGCCTTCGACGGCATCATGGTCGCCCGCGGCGACCTCGGCGTCGAAATGCCCCTGGAACAGGTCCCCATCGTCCAGAAGCGCGCCGTCAAACTGGCCAAGCGCAACGCCAAACCCGTCATCGTCGCCACCCAGATGCTCGACTCCATGATCGACAGCTCCCGCCCGACCAGGGCGGAAGCGTCGGACGTCGCGAACGCGGTGATCGACGGCACGGACGCGGTGATGCTCTCCGGCGAGACCAGCGTGGGCAAGTACCCCGTGGAAACGGTCCGCACGATGTCCCGCATCGTCGCGGCCGCCGAGGAGGACATCCTCGCCAAGGGGCTGCCGCCCCTCACCGAGCGGAGCAAGCCCCGCACCCAGGGCGGAGCCGTCGCCCGGGCCGCCGCCGAAATCGGCGACTTCCTCGGCGCCAGGTTCCTGGTCGCCTTCACCCAGTCCGGCGACACCGTCCGCCGTCTCTCCCGCTACCGCTCGCCCATCCCCCTCCTCGCCTTCACACCCGACCCGGCCACCCGCTCCCAGCTCACCCTGACCTGGGGCGTCGAAACCTTCCTCGGCCCCCACGTCGAATCCACCGACGCCATGGTCGACCAGGTCGACGAGGAACTCCTCAAGATCGGCCGCTGCAAGAAGGGCGACACCGTGGTCATCACCGCAGGCTCCCCGCCCGGCGTCCCCGGCTCCACCAACCTGGTCCGCGTCCACCACATCGGCGAGGACGACGCCCCGAAGGAGTAGGGGTCGGTCAGTATTTCGGGCCTATGTGCAGATCCATGAGGGCTACGGAGGCTTTGCGGGCTACGGAGATGTTGAACGGGTCGCTGCCGCGCGCGAGCGTGGTCCATTCAACACCGACATGGTCGAGTGTGTCGGTGAAGAGTCGCCGGATGTCGTCCGACTTGTTGCTGAAGAAGTAGCGCGGGTACTCATAGCGCTTACGCTCACCAGCGACGAGGCGGGTAGTCCAGTTGGTGATGCGACAGCCGTCCGAGTGGATCAAGCCCCGGATGAACATCCAGGGGTGCGCGGCAACGAGCGTCCGCTGCCAGGGCTCGAGGGCAATCCGGCGCTCGTGTTTCTTGCCGGGCCCGTGTTGGGGGAACAAGCAGTGGATGTGCATTGAATAGACCTTCACGTTGCGGCAGCCTTTCCTGCGCACGCGGCACACCGAATTGTCCGGGAAGACGGTGCGCATGGCTCGCTCACACTCATCCATAAGTCCGGGCCAGGACTCTGTGCATGTGATCACGAGGCTGGGAGTGCGATGCCCGGAGTAGTGGCTGATATGTCCGTCGCCGAGGTAGAGCCCGAGTAAGTAGACATACGCGGCAGCTTCCAGCGCTCGCCCGTCACATCTGGGGCACTTTGGCTCGTGCTTGCGCCGGCACTCTCCCCGGTTGGCCCGGGCCATGTGCTTCCAGTAACTGATCGTCCCCTGTGGAACAGCCAGCTCGCGAGCTACGTCGGAGTTGCGTGAGCCACCGCGAAGCAGGGACAGTGCTCGCTGGCGTGTGTGGATGTCATGCATGTGGCCACTCTGAGTGAGTGGGCATCGTAGCTGGCAGCGAAAAGCGGATGTTCACGAGAACGTGGACATCCGCTTAAAGGGCGCGACCTTGAAATTCAAGGAAAAGTGCCCCAGGTGGGATTCGAACCCACACTGTCCGCTGTTTGAGAGCGGCCTCTCTAACCAGTTGGAGTACTGGGGCCTAAGAAAGGAAGGGGAAGCGCGACCCCTCGGCCCACCACCTTACCGCAGCTCGGTAGGCTCTTGGGAGCAGTTGAACCTGCCATTGATCAAGGAGCATCCGTGACCGCCCCCGAGTCGCCCCAGCCCGTCGCCGATGACGACAAGTCGCACGTGCCTCCGTTGACGACCCGTGTCGTCATCGCCGAGGACGAGGCGCTCATCCGTCTGGACCTCAAAGAGATGCTCGAGGAGGAGGGGTACAGCGTCGTCGGTGAGGCCGGTGACGGCGAGCGGGCCGTCGAGCTCGCCCGTGAGCACCGTCCGGATCTGGTGATCCTCGATGTGAAGATGCCGAAGCTGGACGGTATCTCGGCGGCCGAGAAGATCGCCGAGGAGTCCATCGCGCCGGTGCTGATGCTGACCGCGTTCTCGCAGCGCGACCTCGTCGAACGTGCTCGTGACGCGGGTGCCATGGCGTATCTGGTGAAGCCGTTCAGCAAGAGCGATGTGGTGCCGGCCATCGAGATGGCCGTGTCCCGCTTCACGGAGCTGCGGGCGCTGGAGAAGGAGGTCGAGGACCTCACGCTGCGACTGGAGACGCGGAAGCTCGTGGACCGTGCGAAGTCGATTCTGCAGACGGAGTACGGGCTGACGGAGCCGGCGGCGTTCCGCTGGATCCAGAAGACGTCGATGGACCGGCGTCTGTCGATGCAGCAGGTGGCGGAGGCGGTCATCGAGGACGCCGAGGAGAAGAAGGCGGCGAAGGGCGGCCAGTAGGCCTGCCCGTGTCGCGCCGTTCCGGCCGGGACGACAGCGCTGAGGCCCGCTCCCCCCGAGGGAGCGGGCCTCAGTCGTGTGCTGGGTGTGCCGGTGTCAGTCCTCGCCGAGGTAGGCCTTGCGCACCGATTCGTCGTGGAGGAGGTCCTGTCCGGAGCCGGAGAGGACGATGTTGCCGATCTCCATGACGTGGCCCTGGTCGGCGAGGGAGAGCGCGGCCTGCGCGTTCTGCTCGACGAGCAGGATGGTGGTGCCCTGGGCCTTGAGCTCGGCGATCGTCGACATGATCTTCTGCATCATGATCGGCGACAGGCCCATGGAGGGCTCGTCGAGCATCAGCAGCTTGGGCTGGGACATCAGGGCGCGGCCCATGGCGAGCATCTGCTGCTCACCGCCGGAGAGCGTGCCTGCTGCCTGCTTGCGGCGTTCCCCGAGGATGGGGAAGAGGTCGTAGGCGCGTTGGATGTCCCGTTCGATGCCTGCGCTGTCCTTGCGGAGGAAGGCTCCGAGTTGGAGGTTCTCCGCGATGGTGAGGCGGGGGAAGATGTGTCGGCCTTCGGGGGAGTGGGCGAGGCCCAGGGCGACGATCTTGTGGGCGGGGACGCCGTCGAGGGGCTTCCCGTCGAAGGTGATGCTGCCGCTCAGTGGCTTGAGGAGGCCGCTGAGGGTGCGCAGGGTTGTGGTCTTGCCGGCGCCGTTGGTGCCGATGAGGGTGACGATCTGGCCGGCTTCGACGGTGAAGGAGATGCCCTTGACGGCTTGGATCTTGCCGTAGGCGACCTTGAGGTCTTTGACCTCGAGGAGTGCGGTCACTTGGTGTCTCCTTCAGTGGTGGTGCTCTGTGCTTCCCCGTCGCTGTCGGCGTCGTCGGCGTCGTCGGTGTCCGAGGGGGTCTCGGTCTCCGTGGAGGTGTCCGCGGCGGTCTCGGTGGTGGTGTTCGCCGGGGGCGTGGTGGTGCCGGTTTCCTCGTCGGCCTCCGTGGTCTCGGCCTCGGCCTCGGCGGAGGCCTCGGCCTCGGCTTCGGCGGAGGCTTCCGCCGCGGCTTCGGCTGCCTGGACCTCTTCGAGGGCGCTGTCCTCGGGTGCGCCCTCGAAGGGGGTGCCGAGGTAGGCGGCGATGACCCGCTCGTCGCTCTGGACGACGTCGCTGGTGCCTTCGACGAGCTTTTCGCCCTGGACGAGGCAGGCGACGCGGTCGCTGAGGTTGAAGACGAAGCGCATGTCGTGCTCGATGAGGAGTACGGCGACGCCCTTGTCCCGGATGGCGAAGACGAGCTCTTCGGTGGCGCGGGTCTCCTGGGGGTTCATGCCGGCCGTTGGCTCGTCGAGGAGCAGCAGTCCCGGGTCGCTCGCGAGTGCTCGGGCGATTTCGAGCTTGCGCTGCTCGCCGTAGGGGAGGTTGCGGGAGAGGTGGTCGCGCTTGTGGGCGAGGCCGACGAACTCAAGGAGTTCCATGGCGCGTTCCTCGGAGGCCTTTTCGGCTTTGCGGAAGCCGGGGCCGCGCAGGAGGGCCGACCACAGGCCTTCCTTCGTCCGCGTGTGGCGGCCGACGAGGACGTTCTCCAGAACGGTCATGTTGGCGAAGAGCCTGATGTTCTGGAAGGTGCGGGCGATGCCGGCCTGGGTGACGAGGTGGGGCTTGGGCGGGAGGATCTTGCCCTTGTAGGAGACGGTGCCTTCGGTGGGGACGTAGAGACCGGTCAGGCAGTTGAAGAAGGTCGTCTTGCCGGCGCCGTTGGGGCCGATGAGGCCGACGATCTCTCCGCTGTTGACGGTGAAGTCGACGGAGCGTACGGCGGTGAGTCCGCCGAAGCGCATGGTGACGCCGGTTGCCTGGAGCACGGGGGTGCCGGTGGTGGTCTCGGTGGTTGTGGTGGTCATGGTGTTCACGCACCCGCCTTGGTGACGCTGACGGTCTGGTCGTCGCCGGGCTGGTCTTCGTCGCCGAGTCGTTGTTCGGGTACGTCCAGCTGCCCGGTTTCGTGGAATTCGAGCTGGCGGCGGCGGTTGGCGATGATGCCCTCGGGGCGGAAGCGCATGAGGAGGACGAGGGCGATGCCGAAGGCGAGGAGTTCGTAGTTCTTGAGGAACTGGAGCTTCTCGGGGATGAGGTAGAGGACGCTGGCGCCGAGGAGGGGGCCGCTGACGGTGCCCATGCCGCCAAGGACGACGGCGGCGAGGAGGAAGGCGGAGTTGGGCGGGGCGGCGCCGGCGAACTGGTAGGGCTGGGGGTTGACGCTGTAGTTGACGTGCGCCATGACGGTGCCGGCGAGGCCGGCGAGGCTGGCGCCGAGGGCGAAGGCGATGAGCTTGACGCGGAAGCCGTTGATGCCCATGGCTGTGGCGGCGGTCTCGTCCTCGCGGATGGCGATCCAGGAGCGGCCGATGCGGGAGTCGGCGGCGCGGGTGAAGACGAGTACGACGATGGCCGTGATGAAGAGCATCAGGAAGAGGTAGTTGGCGAACCGGCCGAGGGTGAAGCCGCCGACGTCGTGGGCGTCGCCGAGGTTGAATCCGAAGATCTGGAGGTCGGGGATGCGGGAGATTCCGTTGGGCCCGTTGGTGATGTTGGGTCCGGAGTCGCCGTCGAGGTTGTTGACGGCGATGCGGAAGATCTCTCCGAAGCCGAGGGTGACGATGGCGAGGTAGTCGCCGCGCAGGCGCAGGGTGGGTGCGCCGATCAGGACGCCGAAGACGAGTGAGGCGGCCATGCCGGTGAGGGCGGCGGCCCAGAAGGGGAACTCGACGCCGGAGAACCGGGAGAACTCGGAGCCGGAGACGAGGGCGGCGGCGTAGGCGCCGACGCCGAGGAAGGCGACGTATCCGAGGTCGAGGAGTCCGGTGAGGCCGACGACGATGTTCAGGCCGAGGGCGACGGTGGCGAAGATGAGGATGCTGACGCCGAGGTTGGCGTTGTGGTCGTCGCTCTGGGTGAAGGGGAAGACGGCGGCGGCGACGAAGGCGAGGGTGGCGCTGAATCCTTTGTGCCGGGTGCTGATCGTCGAGTAGCGGTCGAGGAGTCCGGCGTGGATGAGGCTCCAGGCGCCGAAGACGACGAGGAGGAGGAAGCCGAGGAAGGTCTCGCTCTCGTCGTCGTTGATGCCGATGCCGTAGGTGAAGGCGGTGAGGCCGAGCGCGGTGCCGAGGGTGATGATGGCACGTTCGGCGAGGGGGTTGAGTGTGCCGTGGCGGGGCTGGTCGGGCTTGGTGAGGTAGCCGCGGATGCCGGTGCCGGGGGCGGGGTGGGGCAGTGCGAGGGCGCCGATGACGGGGAGCGCGGAGGCGATGGCCGCGACGATGGCGCCGGGTTCGAGGTTGACGAGGCCGCCGAGGTCGACGGTGATGGCGATGGCGGTGAACCAGCAGACGGCGAAGGCGGAGAGGGCCGCCATCAGCACGGGGGAGGCGCTGTCTGCGGGGTTGAGCCGGGCGAGTCCTCGTACGTTCCACAGGCTGAGGGCGAAGAGGAGGGTGAGGGCGCCGGCGACGAGGGCGAGGGTCTGGAGTCCGGCCGGGTAGCCGTAGACGGTGAGGTCGCCGGGGAAGTCGGGGGTCCAGGTCCAGGACAGGAAGGTGCTGGCGATGGTTCCGACGGCGCCGAGGGTGATGAGGATGCGGGCGGCGGCCGGGGGGAGCGGGACGGGTCCGCGTTCGGCAGCGGTGGGTGCGGTGGTGGTGTTGGTCATGGTGGTCACGCCCTGTCCGCGACGCGTTCGCCCAGCAGGCCCTGTGGTCTGAAGAGGAGTACGAGGATGAGGAGGACGAAGGCCCAGACGGCTGCCCAGCCCTGTCCGCCGAACTGCTGCATGCCGGGGATGTCGGCGATGTAGGCGGTGGCGAGGGCTTCGGCGAGGCCGAGGACGACGCCGCCGAGCATGGCGCCGTAGATGTTGCCGATGCCGCCGAGGACGGCTGCGGTGAAGGCCTTGAGGCCGGCGATGAAGCCCATGCTGTATTCGACGGAGCCGTACTTGACGCCGTAGGCGACGCCGGCGACGGCGGCGAAGAAGCCGCCGATGGC
Organism: Streptomyces sp. NPDC002004; assembly: GCF_053593975.1. NCBI lineage: Bacteria > Bacillati > Actinomycetota > Actinomycetes > Kitasatosporales > Streptomycetaceae > Streptomyces > Streptomyces sp. NPDC002004. Next base: position 160,241 of record NZ_JBSFDP010000009.1, on the reverse strand, counting down.
GAAGGCGACGACGATGATGCGGTTGGTGTCGATGCCCATGAGCTGTGCGGTGTCCGGGTCCTGGGCGGTGGCCTGCATGGCGCGGCCGGTGCGGGAGAGGCGGACGAAGAACGCGAGGGCTGCCATGCACACGGGGGCGGCGATGATGAGGAAGACGTCGCCGCTCTGGATGTTGACGGAGCCGAGGTGGAAGGGCCCGAAGGGGAGTTGGGGGAAGACGCGGGCGGACTTGGCGTCGGGGTACCAGTTGAAGACGGCCTGCTGGAGTGCGAGGGAGAGGCCGATGGCGGTGATGAGTGGCGCCAGGCGTGGTGCTCCGCGCAGGGGTCGGTAGGCGAAGCGTTCGGCGCCGACGGCGATGAGGACGGCGACGAGTGCGCCGCCGATGAGCATCGCCGGAAGGGCTATCCACATGGATATGCCGCTCGGCAGGGCGAGGTAGACCGTGAGGGCGCCGAAGCCTCCGGTCATGAAGATCTCGCCATGGGCGAAGTTGATGAGCTGGACGATCCCGTACACCATCGTGTAGCCGATGGCGATCAGGCCGTACATCGAGCCGAGGAACAGCCCGTTGGCCAGCTGCTGCGGCAGGGTGTTCACCGCATGGCCTCCATGTGGTGGGAGTGTGCAGGGGTGGGTAGAAGGCGGGCCGCGCGGTGACGGTGGTCTGTGCCGCGCGGCCCTGTGTTGTGCGGTGTGGTGCGGTTACTTCTTGGGCTCGAAGGTGCCGCTCTTGACGGACTTCCACTCACCCTTGGTGACCTGGTACACGGTCAGCTGCTTGTTGGTGGTGTCGCCGTACTGGTCGAAGGAGATCTTTCCGGAGATGCCGTCGAAGGACGTCTTCTGGACGGCGGCGGTGATCTGGGCGCGGCCGTCGGCGGGCAGCTTGCCGTCCTTCACGACCTGGCCGACGGCCTTGATGATGGCGGTGGCGGCGTCGTAGGAGTAGCTGCCGTAGGTGCCGTAGTCACCGGGGTACTTCTTGGCCTTGTAGGTGGCGACGAAGTCCTTGGCGGCGGGCAGGGTGTCGACGGGGACGCCGATGGAGGTGACGAGGTCGCCTTCGGCGGCCTTGCCGGCGGTCTTGATGTAGGTGGGGGTGAACATGCCGTCGCCGCCGAAGAGCGGGATCTTGGCGCCGGCGTCCTTGAGCTGCTTGGTGAGGATCTGCGCCTCGTCGTACTGGCCGCCGTAGTAGAGCAGGTCGGCGCCGGAGTTCTTGATCTTGGTGACGAGGGTGGCGAAGTCACGGTCGCCGACGTTGACGTGGTCGGTGCCGACGACCTTGCCGCCCGCGCCCTTGAAGCCCTTGGCGAAGAGCTTGGCGAGGCCGGCGCCGTAGGTCTGCTTGTCGTCGACGACGAAGACCTTCTTCTTCTTGAGGTTGTTGTGGGCGTAGTCGGCCGCGAAGCCGCCCTGGAGGGCGTCGGTGGTGGCGGTGCGGAAGTACGTCTTGTAGGGACGTTCCTTCTTGGTCTGCCAGTTCTTGCCCTGGGTGAGCTCGGGGGCGGTGTTGGAGGGCGAGATCTCGACGAGGTTGGCGGTGTCGAAGACCTGCTGCATCTGCGTGGCCACGCCGGAGTTCAGGGGGCCGACGACGCCGACGACGGTCTTGTCGGCGACGAGCTGGGTGGCGTTCTGCTGGCCGGTGGCCGGCAGGGCCTTGTCGTCCAGGGCCTTGATCTTGAAGGTGACGCCGGGAACCGTCTTGTTCTTGTTGGCGTCGTCCACGGCGATCTGCGCGCCGTACTGGATACCGAGACCGGTGGCCGAGTTCTGGCCGGTGAGCGGGGCGTCGACACCGATCGTGATGACGGTGCCGCCCTTGCCGCTGTCCTTGTTGCTGTTGTCTCGGGAGCCGCAAGCGGTGAGGGTCAGAGCTCCGGTGGTGAGCACGGAGGTAAGGATCACCAAAGAACGCTGTCGCACAATCAGTCCTTTCCGCTGGCTGAGGTGTCCTTCTGTTGAGGGACCCGCGCCGCGCCGGTACCGAACTCCCGATGGAGGCGGTGACTGGCCGTGACTCTAGGCCTGCGGAGTTCTGGCTGGCAGTGGCCAGGCAATGCTGTGACTTTCTTGTTATGACGGGCCGGAACCCCACCTTCCGCAAAGGTGACTCTCGGCCGGTTTGGCGGAATTTCCGCAGCGTCCGCATTCTGAGAATCCGCACTTCCCCTTAGGGGTGGGCCAAGGCGTTGCGGAGCGCGTTCGGCGTGGGTGCAGCGGGGTCGGAAAGATCATCGGGATGGACTTGGACGGGCTGTTCCTGTATTGCGCGCGCGTAACGCTGCGTTACATAGGGAAAGGCAAGATCTCTATTCAGGCGTGAAATGCATTTTGCTGCTGTCGCGAGGTCAAGTCCCGGAATATCGGCTGTAGTCCGGCACCGGCATGACGGGAATCCGCTGCGGAAACAGGGGTGTTCGGCGATGGCGCGAGGGCGGCGGTGTGCTGGTCACGGGGACGTTCCGTGGTGATCCGATGGGAGTTCGATGGACACCCGACGGCCTTGCTCCGGACGGCACTTGAGGGGCGTCGGGGGTGCCTCGGAGCGGGGCGGCGGAGGCTTCCGAGGGAGGCGGCGGACGCTTCACGGCGAGGGGGCGGGCGCTTCGGAGAGGGGGCGCCGGGCGCTTCGGGGTGGGGGAGCGGGCGCTTCGGAGTGATGGGGGGCGGGCGCTTCCCGTGGGGAGCGCACGCCTCGGCGGGAGGGAAAGCGAGAGGGGCGCCCCCGCCGGGGGCGCCCCTCGTCTGCGTTGCCGTGGGTCTCAGCCGGACGTGCCGAGCGCGTTTCCCTCGCGCAGCAGGCAGGTCAGGCGTGCGCTGCACACACGCCGGCCCTGCTCGTCGCTGATCACGATCTCGTACGTCGCCGTGGACCGGCCGCGGTGCACGGGCGTGGCGACGCCCGTGACGAGCCCGGAGCGGACGCCGCGGTGGTGCGTGCAGTTGAGGTCGACGCCGACGGCGATCTTGTGGGCGCCGCCGTGCAGCATCGAGCCGACCGAGCCGAGGGTCTCGGCGAGCACGGCGGACGCGCCGCCGTGCAGCAGGCCGTAGGGCTGCTGGTTGCCCTCGACGGGCATCGTGCCGACCACACGCTCGGCGGAGGCCTCCTTGATCACGACGCCCATGCGGGTGCCCAGGGTGCCGGCGGAGAACAGCGCAGGCAGGTCGACGCCGAGTGCGGCGTACTCGTCGATGACCTCCTGCGGGAACTTCACGGTGTTCTGCTCTTCGCCCATGGGCCCGGCTCCGTTCGTCGTCTTCGGCGGCTGGATCTGCGGTACTGGTCGGATCTTGTCGCCTGATGGCTGCCTGAGCAAACGCTTAGGCCGAGGCCGATTGTTCCAGGCGCACGACGACGGACTTGCTGGCGGGGGTGTTACTGGTGTCGGCGGTCGCGTCCAGCGGGACCAGCACATTGGTCTCCGGGTAGTACGCGGCGGCGCAGCCGCGCGCGGTCGGGTAGTGCACCACGCGGAAGCCCGGCGCTCGCCGTTCCACGCCGTCCTTCCACTCGCTGACCAGATCGGCGTACGCCCCGTCCGCGAGGCCGAGCTCGCGGGCGTCGTCGGGGTGCACCAGGACGACCCGGCGGCCGTTGCTGATGCCGCGGTAGCGGTCGTCCAGGCCGTAGATCGTGGTGTTGTACTGGTCGTGCGAGCGCAGCGTCTGCAGCAGCAGCCGGCCCTCGGGGAGCTCGGGGTACGTGACGGGCGCGGCCGTGAAGTTGGCCTTGCCGGTGGCGGTGGGGAAGCGGCGCTCGTCGCGCGGGGCGTGCGGCAGCGCGAACCCTCCCGGGTGCGCCACGCGGGCGTTGAAGTCCTGGAAGCCCGGCACGACACGGGCGATGCGGTCGCGGACCGTCGCGTAGTCCTTCTCGAACTCCTCCCACGGCGTGCGGCTTTCGGAGCCGAGGACGCGGCGCGCCATCCGGCACACGATCGCCGGCTCGGAGAGCAGCTCGGCGCTCGCGGGCTCCAGCCGTCCGCGGGAGGCGTGCACCATGCCCATGGAGTCCTCGACGGTCACGAACTGCTCGCCGCCGTCCTGCACATCGCGCTCCGTCCGGCCCAGGGTGGGCAGGATCAGGGCGCGGGCGCCGGTGACGACATGGCTGCGGTTCAGCTTCGTCGACACGTGCACGGTGAGCCGGGCGCGGCGCATCGCCGCCTCCGTCACCTCCGTGTCCGGGGACGCCGCGACGAAGTTGCCGCCCATGGCGAAGAAGACCTTCGCGTCGCCGTCGCGCAGGGCGCGGATGGCCCGTACGACGTCGTAGCCGTGTTCCCTGGGCGGCGCGAAGCCGAACTCCTTCTCCAGAGCGTCCAGGAACGCGGGGGCGGGCCGTTCGAAGATGCCCATGGTGCGGTCGCCCTGCACGTTCGAGTGACCGCGCACCGGGCAGACACCGGCACCCGGACGGCCCACGTTGCCGCGCAGCAGCAGGAAGTTGACGACCTCCCGGATCGTGGGAACGGCGTGCTTGTGCTGGGTCAGACCCATCGCCCAGCACACGATGGTGCGCTGCGAGGCGAGGACCATGCGCAGCGCCTCGTCGATCTCGTCCCGGCTCAGGCCGGTCGCGGTGAGCGTCTCGTCCCAGTCGGCGGCGCGCGCTGCCGCCGCGAACTCCTCGAATCCGTGGGTGTGCGTGTCGATGAACTCCCGGTCGACCGCGCCGTCGGTCTCGAGGACGAGCTTGTTGAGGAGGCGGAAGAGGGCCTGGTCGCCGCCGATGCGGATCTGGAGGAAGAGGTCGGTGAGCGCGGCACCCGTGGTGAGGCCCTTGGGGGTCTGCGGGTTCTTGAAGCGTTCCATGCCCGCCTCGGGCAGCGGGTTCACGGTGATGATCCTCGCGCCGCCGGCCTTCGCCTTCTCGAGGGCCGAGAGCATCCGGGGGTGGTTCGTACCCGGGTTCTGCCCGGCGACGATGATCAGGTCCGCCTTGTAGAGGTCGTCCAGGAGGACGCTGCCCTTGCCGACGCCCAGGGTCTCCGTCAGCGCGGAGCCGGACGACTCGTGGCACATGTTGGAGCAGTCGGGCAGGTTGTTCGTGCCGAACTCGCGGGCGAACAGCTGGTACAGGAACGCGGCCTCGTTGCTGGTGCGCCCCGAGGTGTAGAAGAGGGCCTCGTCGGGGGAGCCGAGGGCGGTCAGCTCCTCGGCGACGATGTCGAAGGCCCGCTCCCAGGACACCGGCTCGTAGTGGTCCGCGCCCTCCGCCAGGTACATGGGGTGGGTGAGCCGGCCCTGCTGGCCCAGCCAGTACCCGCTGCGGGTGGCCAGGTCGGCGACGGAGTGGGAGGCGAAGAAGTCGGGGGTGACACGGCGCAGCGTCGCCTCCTCGGCGACCGCCTTCGCGCCGTTCTCGCAGAACTCCGCCCGGTGTCGGTGCTCCGGCTCGGGCCAGGCGCAGCCCGGACAGTCGAAGCCGTTCTTCTGGTTGACGCGGAGCAGGGTGAGGGCGGTGCGGCGCACGCCCATCTGCTGCTGCGCGATCTTCAGCGAGTGGCCGATGGCGGTGAGGCCCGCTGCGGCGTGTTTCGGGGCCGCGACCTGCGGCGCGTCCTGTATCGGATCACCTGCGGGAGGCTTGGTGGCCATGGTGCGTCCCCTCGAGCGGCAGTGCTGACGGCACATGAAAGCTGACTCCGGGGATCCTGCCACGGAGTGCCGACGGTGAGCCCCGCCGGTCGCCGGGTGACGGGCGGACGGGATTGTCGGTGGGGCGTGGCAGGATCGGGGGCGTGGCAGAGACAGCATCGAAGAAGACCGACAGTCCGGCGGAGACGACCGCGGGGGCGCGGCCGCGCCTGATGCTCATGGACGGGCATTCACTGGCGTACCGCGCGTTCTTCGCGCTGCCCGCGGAGAACTTCACGACCGCGACGGGCCAGCCGACGAACGCGATCTACGGCTTCGCGTCGATGCTGGCGAACACGCTCCGCGACGAGGCGCCCACGCACTTCGCGGTCGCCTTCGACGTGTCCCGCAAGACCTGGCGGTCGCAGGAGTTCACGGAGTACAAGGCGAACCGATCGAAAACCCCGGACGAGTTCAAGGGCCAGGTCGAGCTGATCGGCGAGCTGCTGGACGCGATGCACGCGCCGCGGTTCGCGGTCGAGGGCTTCGAGGCGGACGACGTGATCGCCACGCTCGCCACGCAGGCCGAGGCCGCTGGCTTCGAGGTGCTGATCGTCACAGGTGACCGTGACTCGTTCCAGCTGGTGAGCGAGCACACCACTGTGCTGTACCCCACGAAGGGCGTCTCCGAGCTGACCCGCTTCACCCCGGAGAAGGTCCAGGAGAAGTACGGTCTGACGCCGGCGCAGTACCCCGACTTCGCGGCGCTGCGCGGCGACCCGTCCGACAACCTCCCGGGCATCCCCGGTGTCGGCGAGAAGACCGCCACGAAGTGGATCAACCAGTTCGGGTCGTTCGCGGAGCTGTGCGAGCGGGCCGACGAGGTCAAGGGCAAGGCCGGGCAGAATCTCCGCGACCACCTGGAGTCGGTGCGGCTGAACCGCCGGCTGACCGAGCTGGTGCGCGACGTGGAGCTGCCGAGGACGGTCGAGGAGCTGGAGCGCGCCGCGTACGACCGCAAGACGGTCACCCTCGTCCTGGACACCCTGGAGATCCGTAACCCGTCCCTGCGGGAGCGGCTCTTCGCGGTCGACCCCGGCGCCGAGACGGAGGAGCGGACGGCTCCGGCCCCCGGCGTCGAGCTGGACGGCGCGGTGCTCGGTGCCGGCGAGCTGGCGCCGTGGCTGGCCGAGCACGGCAAGGCGGTCCTCGGCATGGCCACGGTCGACTCGTGGCAGCTCGGTGCCGGCGCGGTCGCCGAGGTGGCCCTGGCCGCCGCAGGCGGGGCCGCAGCCTGGTTCGACCCCACGCAGGTGGACGAGGCCGACGAGAAGGCGTTCGCGAGCTGGCTCGCCGACCCCGCCAAGCCCAAGGTGCTGCACAACGCCAAGGCGGTGATGCGGGTCTTCGCCGAGCACGGCTGGAGCGTCGAGGGCGTCACCATGGACACGGCGCTCGCCGCCTACCTGGTCAAGCCCGGCCGCCGCTCCTTCGCGCTGGACGCGCTGTCCCTGGAGTACCTGGGCCGGGAGCTGGCGCCCGCCGGGGCGGCCGACGGCCAGCTCGCGTTCGGCACGGACGAGCAGGCCGAGGCGGATGCGCTGATGGTGCAGGCCCGGGCGGTCCTCGATCTCGGGGCGGCCTTCGGTGACCGGCTGCAGGAGGTCGGCGCCGCCGATCTGCTGCGGGACGTGGAACTTCCGACGTCCGTGCTGCTGGCGCGCATGGAGCGGCACGGCATCGCCGCGGACCGCGCCCACCTCGAGGCGATGGAGCAGACGTTCGCGGGTGCGGTGCAGCAGGCCGTGAAGGAGGCCCACGCGTCCGTGGGCCACGAGTTCAACCTGGGCTCGCCCAAGCAGCTCCAGGAGGTCCTCTTCGGCGAGCTGGCGCTGCCCAGGACGAAGAAGACGAAGACCGGGTACACGACCGACGCGGACGCGCTGGCCTGGCTGGCCGCCCAGACCGACCACGAGCTGCCGGTGATCATGCTCCGCCACCGTGAGCAGGCGAAGCTGAGGGTCACCGTCGAGGGCCTGATCAAGACCGTCGCCGCCGACGGCCGCATCCACACCACCTTCAACCAGACGGTGGCGGCGACGGGCCGTCTGTCCTCCACCGACCCGAATCTCCAGAACATCCCGGTCCGCACCGACGAGGGCCGCGCGATCCGCCGGGGCTTCGTCGTCGGCGAGGGCTTCGAATCCCTGATGACGGCGGACTACAGCCAGATCGAGCTGCGCGTGATGGCGCACCTGTCGGAGGACGAGGGCCTGATCGAGGCGTTCACCTCCGGTGAGGACCTCCATACGACGGTCGCCTCGCAGGTCTTCGGTGTGGACCGCTCCGGAGTCGACGCGGAGATGCGCCGGAAGATCAAGGCGATGTCGTACGGCCTTGCGTACGGACTGTCGGCCTTCGGCCTCTCGCAGCAGCTGAACATCGAGGCCGCCGAGGCCCGGGCGCTGATGGACACCTACTTCGAGCGCTTCGGCGGCGTCCGCGACTATCTGCGCCGCGTCGTCGACGAGGCCCGCGCCACCGGCTACACGGAGACGCTGTTCGGCCGCCGCCGCTACCTCCCCGACCTCAACAGCGACAACCGCCAGCGCCGTGAGATGGCCGAGCGCATGGCACTGAACGCACCGATCCAGGGCACCGCAGCGGACATCGTCAAGATCGCCATGCTGAACGTCGACCGCGCCCTGGCGGAGGCCGGTCTGAAGTCCCGCATGCTTCTCCAGGTCCACGACGAAATCGTCCTGGAGATCGCCCCCGGCGAGCGCGCCGCGACCGAGGAGCTGGTCCGCCGCGAGATGGCGGGCGCGGTGCAGCTCCGCGCCCCCCTCGACGTCTCGGTGGGCTCGGGACCGGACTGGGAGTCCGCGGCCCACTGACGCCCGCCTCGGCCCTCGGCCGCACCACGGCCCCTGCGCGGATGGCTCCCGCAGGGGCCGCGGTGCTGCCGAGGGGGCAGAGCGGGGACCTTCCCGGTGCGCCGGGTGTCGCGAGCGGGGTGTCGGGTGTCGGGTGTCGGGTGTCGCGAGCCGCGAGCCGCGAGCCGCGAGCCGCGAGCCGCGAGCGGGGTGCCTGGTGTCGCGTGCTGCTGCGTGCCGGAGCGGGGCCGGCCATGGACGGGGAGCCCTTTCGGGGGCTCACCCGCTTGGACCCCGCCTCCGTGACGCCCGCCCCGCGCCCCGCAAGGATGCGTGGCATGGGCCTCAACCTGCGCCGACGCCGGACCGCGGTCGCCGCGGCGCTCGTGTCGGCGCTGCGGCGACCGATACGGGCCATCGCGGTGGACGCCAGCTCCGTAAGGCGCCCCGCACCCCGTCGAGACCTCCACCGCGCCGCCCGGGTGCTGCACGCCGTCCGGGCGGTGCTGTCGTTCCGGCGCATCAATGTGTCGATCACCGTCTACGACGGCGACCCGGCCCGGACCTGCGCCCCGCCGGGCCGCACCCGCACCCAGCAGGGCGAGCTGGACGAGCCCCCCGAGGATGCGCCGCCGGCGGGTACCGCACCGGATCTGCCCCACCGGGACCCCTGGGGCTGGTACTGGACATGGAACGCCCAGGATCCGGACGAGGACCGCTGACACCGCACCGCCACCGCTGGTCGCCGCCCGCTTGGCCCCGCCGCCGGTCGCCGCTTCCGCTCGCCTCTGCCGCCGGTCGCCGCCCCAGCTCGCCTCTGTCGCCGGTCGCCGCCCCAGCTCGCCGTGCCCGCTTCACCCGCCTCGGTCCCGACGAGTGACCGGCGCTGCGACTGGGCTCTCGCCTGACGTGCTGCGTCGCCGTCGCCGTCGCCGTCGCCGTCCGCCTCTGCCGCCGGTCGCCGCCCCCGCTCGCCTCTGTCGCCGGTCGCCGCCCCAGCTCGCCGTGCCCGCCTCTGCCGCCCCGGTCCCGACGAGTGACCGGCGCTGCGACTGGGCTCTCGCCTGACACGCTGCGCCTCGTCGCCGCCCGCATCTGCCTTCAAACTGACACGCCGCGCCCCGACGCCACCTGCCGCACCCGGCCCTGCCCGACTGACCCGCGACCCGGCCCGCCCCCGTCCCGCGTGGCCACCGGCGGCGCACAGCGAGCCTGATCACAGGCCTCGGTCCTTCTGGCGGATCCGGCCATTCACCTCGGTGCTGACCAGCGGACTCGGCCACGGGGTCTGCTCTGCCGTACTGGTCACCCGCCTCGGTGTCGTTCCACATGGTCCGACCGTCCCGACCTTGTGCGCGGCCCCGTGCGGTCACCGGTCCTGCCCGGACCTGGCCACTGGCCCCGGCCGTGCCCCGTCGCAGCACCGCGACCCAGGGAACCGCCCCGCCTGCGTCGGCACCAGGACGCCCGCCCGGCCCGGCCATGCCCGGCGAGCCGGGGAACCAGTGTCTCCACGCACCGGCCGGACGCTTCCCTCCGTGGGCTCCCATCCGTTCCAGGTCCGGCCCCGGCCACCCGAGCGCAATCTCGCACCGCCACCCGGACTCGGGGCCCACCCGTAGGGCAGGGCCTGCCCTGCCCCGGGCCCGCCCCGTCCAGGCCCCGGCCCCGCCCAGCCGCACCAGCCCTGGGCTGCCCCCGCAGTCAGCTGCCCCGCACCCCCGCTGGACCTTGTCGCCCCCAGGGCTTCGGCCAGGCGCCGGCCCGCACCCGGCCAGGCGCCGGCCCGCACCCGTCCGTACCTGCCCCGCACCCATCCGCACCCCGGCCCGCATCGAGGCAGGCCCTCCCGGCCCGCTCGGACCGACTCGTGGTGCGCCTCCGCACTCTCCAGGCACGCGGGCCTGGTTCGTGCCCGTGTATCGGTGCCGGGATGGATGGCCACCACATGGCCAATCGGTGAAAAACGGGCGCGAACAGGTGTGTGGGCGGCGGAAGTTGTCGTAGGGTCACATGGGCTGCCGATGTGGGAATGTCGGCGGATCGGACTGGTCGTCAGTGGGAGGGGTACACGGGATGGCGGCGCATTTCGGCAGGAGGATCGCAAAGGGGGCAGCGACCACCGCCGTGGCCGCCGCCGCGGTCGCGGCGCTGTCCGCGTCGCAGGCGCCCGGCGTCACCAACGACGCCCACACGGGCCAGTCCGCCGCCGAAGCGACCGAGCCGCCCGGCGGCGAAACCCCCGTCACCGGCAACTCCCCCTACTTCACGGATCTTCCGCCGCTGCACAGTCCCACCGCGACCCCGCCCGTCACCGGTGACACGCCCGTCGGCGCCGGTGAGGCGCAGGCCGGCATACCCGCCACCGTGCTCGACGCGTACAAGAAGGCCGAAGCCGCACTCGCCGAGAGCAACCCCGGGTGCCGCCTGCCCTGGCAACTCCTCGCGGCGATCGGCAAGGTCGAGTCCGGCCAGGCCCGTGGCGGCCGCGTCGACGCGAACGGCACCACGCTCAGCCCGATCCTGGGCCCCGTCCTCGACGGCAACGGCTTCGCCAGCATCAAGGACACCGACGGCGGCCGCTACGACGGCGACACCACGCACGACCGCGCCGTCGGCCCCATGCAGTTCATCCCCTCGACGTGGTCCCAGGGCGGCCCCGGCCACCAGGGCTGGGGCGCCGACGGCAACGGCGACGGGCTGAAGGATCCCAACAATGTGTACGACGCCGCTCTTGCCGCCGGCCGCTACCTCTGCGCCGGCGGACGAGACCTGTCGGTCGACGCCCATCTGCACCGGGCGATCCTCGGCTACAACCACTCCCAGGAGTACCTCAACACGGTCCTGTCCTGGTTCGAGTTCTACCGCAGGGGTACCCACGAGGTCCCGGACGGCACCGGCAGCCTGCCCGGCGAGCGCAGCGACCACGGTCGCGGCCACAGGTCCAAGCCCGGCCACTCGCCCAGCGAGCCGAAAACACCCAGGCCCGGGAAGCACCACAAGCCGTCGAAGCCGGGCGGCTCCCACCCGACGCCGAGCCCCGACCCCGACCCCAAGCCCGGCGGCCACGACACCCCCAAGCCCACTCCGCCGCAGACGCCCACCGACACCGTCGCGCGTCTCGCGGACGCCGGTACGGGCGATCTCGGCGCCACCGCGGGCGACGCGTTCGCCCGGCACGTGAAGGTCCGCACCGAGACGGCCAAGAGCAGGCCCGTGGCGAAGGTGAGGGTCCGCTTCACCATCGTCGGGGACACCGACGCCACCTTCACCGGCGGCGAGGACGTCGCCACGACCGTCACCGACAGCGCCGGTACCGCCACCGCACCCACGCTCCAAGCGGGTGAGAAGACAGGTGACTTCACCGTCCGCGCCACCGTCGTCGGCCGCTCCCTGCCCGGCCTGGACCACATCGCGAAGGTCACAGCCCGGCAGGCCGACGCCCTCGCCCGGACCAGCGACAAGGAGCTGACCTGCACGCCGGGCGGCGAGTTCGCCGACGCCGTGGAGGTCAAGGCCACCTACAAGGGAGCCGTCGCCAAGGGTGTCGCGGCCACCGCCACCCTCATCAAGACCGAGGACGACCCGAGCGCGAACGACGCGAGCAAGGGCGACGACCCGAGCAGGAATGACCCGGTAGAGAACGACAAGGGTCCCTACTTCAAGGACGGCGACGGCAAGCCGATCCGCACGCTCAAGGACCTCGAGACGGACGAGAACGGCCTCCTGAAGCTCCCCAAGCTGTACGCCGACGACGCCACCGGCACCTTCCTGCTCCGCATCGACACCACCGGCGGCGCCACCCTCACCGTCGAGCTGAAGGTGGAGGCCGCGCCCCCCGCCCAGTGACCCGGCCTTCGCTCGACGGCCACGGCGGCTCGCCCCGGCCGGCACGGCCACCCGCACGGCGCGACGGCGCCGCCCGCCCCACCCGGGGGAGGGCGGCGCCGTCGCCGTTGTGCAACGTGTTCTCATCTCGCCCCGCCATTGCTACGGTGCCCCAGCCCCAACGTCCTGACGCTGCATCAGATGCATCGCAACGGGAGGCCCGGATGCGTGCCCTCATCGCCGCCGCGATCGGCCTCGCCGCCGCCCTCGCCCTGGTCCTCACCGTCACGGCCGTCGGCGCGCCGCCCGGCACGACCTCGCCGAAGCCGCTGCTCACCACCGTCCCCAAGCACCCGTAAGCGACCCGGAGGGAGTGCCGTCGATGCGCCGCAAGGCCAGCCTGATCCTGCTCGCCCTCGCCGTGTTCTGCACGGCGCTGTCGCCCCTACTGCGCTGGTACGCCTTCCCCCGGCTGGCGAAGATCCCGCCCGGCCAGTACCAGGACATGGTCCTGGAGGCGAAGCCCGCCATCCTCCTCGACTACGGCACCATGCAGGCCAAGAAGGTCGACAAGGTCACCGTCGTGCAGACCCTCAAGGGCAATGTGGAGGAGGCCGGCAAGATCGGCGCGAGCGCCGGACGTGACGTCGTCGTCTGGGACTCCCTCTCCTACGTCCAGGGGCCGGACGGCAAGATGGTCTCCGAGATCCCCGAGCGGTACATCTTCGACGCACACAGCCAGGAACCCGTCCACGCCACCGGCGAGATGGTCGACGGCGACCCGGTGAAGCGCGAGGGCATCGAGTTCAAATGGCCCTTCCTCACCGAGAAACGGGACTACGAGTACTTCGACGCCCAGGCCCGCATCACCGCCCCCATCCACTACAAGGGCACCCGGGACTTCCGCGGCGTCAAGGTCTACTACTTCGAGCAGACCGTCCCCTGGACCAAGGTCCCCATGCCCAGGACGATGCCGGTCAAGGGCATCACGCCCGAATCGGTCGCCAGGACCGGCACCACGCGCTGGTACACGACCGTCCGCAGGTTCTGGGTGGAGCCGGTCACCGGCGCGCCCGTCTACGGCGAGGAGATCCACAAGGAGGAACTGCGCGGCGGCACCCTCCTCGGCGGCCGCGACAAGGTCACCGCCTTCTCCGGGCACGTGAAGATGCGCGACGACTACATCGCCTACACGGTGCATCTGGTGAAGTCCCAGCGGGTGCTGGTCCTGTTGATGACCTCCTATCTGCCGTGGGGCCTCCTCGGCCTCGGCACAGCGCTCCTCACCCTGTCCCTGGTGCTGGAGGCCCGCAGCAGACGCCCCGGCGACCCGGCGCCCGAGGGGCGCCCGTCACCGGACCCCGAACCCGTCAGCGCCTGAGCCGCGCGTTCGTGTGCCGGGTCGGCTCCGCCTTCGCCGGGTCCTCCGGCCACGGATGCTTCGGATACCGGCCCCGCAGCTCCGCCCGCACCGACCGGTAGCCGTCCTGCCAGAACGACGCCAGGTCCGCGGTCACCGCCGCCGGGCGCCCGGCGGGCGACAGCAGATGCACCAGCACCGGCACCCCCGCCACCACGGGTGTCGCCGCAAGCCCGAACATCTCCTGAAGCTTCACGGCGAGCACGGGCCGCTCGGCCTCCGTGTAGTCGAGGCGTATGCGCGAGCCGCTGGGCACCTCGATGCGCTCCGGCGCCAGTTCGTCGAGCCGTGCCGCCTCACCGGTCGCCCACGGCAGCAGCCGCGTCAGCGCCTGTCCGGCGTCGATGCGCTCCAGATCGGCGCGGCGCCGCGCACGGCCCAGCTCCGGCTCCAGCCACTCCCCGGCGCGCCCCAGCAGCGCCTCGTCCGACACCTCGGGCCAGGGCTCGCCCAGGTGCCGGTGCAGAAAGGCCAGCCGCTGCCGGAGCCCCTGTGTCTCCCGGGTCCAGCGCAGCAGCCCGAGGCCGTCCCGCCGCAGCCCCTCCAGCAGTGCCTCCCGTACGAGCCGGGGATCGGCGTCCCGGTGGAGCGGCCGCGCCACCAGCTCGACCGCGCCGAGCCGGGCGACCCGCCGCGCCACCAGGTCCCCGTCGGCCCAGGCGACCTCGTCGCCCTCGGCCCGCAGCGCCCCGGCGGCCCGCAGCGCGACCTCCTCGTCGACGACCGCTCCCAGGCGCACCCGTGCATGGCCGGCCCCCACCGGCCGGTCCGCGACGGCGACGGCCAGCCACGGCGCCCCCCACAGCGCCGACCCGGTAGCCAGCTCGGCCCCGGTACCGGACACCATCAGATACGCGCCCTCCCCGCGTATCCGGGCGACCCGCTCGGGGAACGCGAGCGCGGCGACCAGTCCGGCAACCTGCTCGTCCGACAGCCCCGGGGCCCCGGGCTCCGGAACCGCCACCGCCGACGACAGTCGCTCGACCTCGGCCCGCCACCGTGAGCCGTAGGCGTCGCCTCCGCGCCGCGCACTGCGCAGGGCCGCCGCCAGGTCGTCCCCGTACTCCCGGGGCGGTTCCTCCGACAGCAGCGCCACGACCTCCGCGGCCCGGCGCGCGCCGATCTCGGCCGCCCCGTCGACGAGGGCACGCGCCAGCCGGGGGTGCACGCCCAGCCGGGCCATCCGGACGCCGCGCTCGGTGACCCTGCCCGAGCCCGCGGCCCCGGGCACCCTGTCACCCCGCCCGGCGGCGTCCACCGCACCGATCGCCGTGAGGACCTCCCGGGCCGCCGCCATGGCGCCCGCGGGCGGTGCGTCCAGCAGCGCGAGCCCCGAGGCGTCCGGGTCGCCCCAGCAGGCCACCTGAAGAGCGAACGCGGTCAGGTCGGCGACCTTGATCTCCGGCGACGGATACCGCGGCAGCCGCCCGTGCTCCGCCTCGGCCCAGCACCGGTACACGGCCCCCGGCGCCTCACGGCCCGCACGCCCGGCCCGCTGCCGGCCCGCGGCCTGGGAGGCCCGCACCGTGGTCAGCGCGCTGAGGCCCCGCGCATGGTCCACCCGCGGCTCCCGCGCAAGCCCCGCGTCGACCACGACCCGCACCCCCGGCACGGTCAGGCTCGACTCCGCCACGGCCGTGGCGAGCACGACCCGGCGCCCGGGGCCGCCGGCGAGCACCGCGTCCTGCACCGCCGCCGGGGCCCGCCCATGTACCTGCAGCACCTCGACGTCCGGCAGGTCCCCGAGCCGGCCGGCGACACGGGCGATCTCGCCGACGCCCGGCAGAAAGCAGAGCACGTCACCGTCGTGCTCGGCCAGCGCGCGCCGTACGACCGAGGCGACATGGCCGAGCAGCGCCGGATCCACCCGCATCCCGTGCGGCGGACGCACCGGACGGGCGGGCGGCGCCCACACCACGTCCACGGGATAGGACGTGCCCTCGGCCTCGACGACGGGCGCACCGCCCAGCAGCCGTGCCCAGCCCTCGGCGTCGGTCGTGGCCGACGCGGCGACGAGCTGAAGCTCCGGCCGCAGCGCCTCGCGCACGTCCAGGACGAATGCCGCGACCGTGTCCGCGTCGAGATGCCGCTCGTGGCACTCGTCGAGGATCACCACATCGACGCCGGTCAGCTCCTGGTCCCGCTGGAGCCTCTGGAGGAGCACACCGGTCGTGACCACCTCCACGCGCGACTGCCGCCCCACGACCCGCTCGCCGCGCACCGTGTACCCGACGCTGTCGCCGACCCGCTCACCCAGCAGCCACGCCATCCGCCGTGCCGCCGCACGCGCCGCGATGCGCCGGGGTTCGGCGACGACGACCCGCCGGACGGGCCCGTCACCGAGCAGTCCCGCCAGCGCCAGCGGTACGAGCGTCGTCTTGCCGGTGCCCGGCGGCGCGCACAGCACGGCGGCGCCCCGCTCGTCCAGGGCGCCGCGCAGCGCGGGCACGGCGGACGCGACGGGAAGCCGTTCGATGGCATCGGTGCGGATCACGCCCACAAGTCTCCCGGACCGGCCCGCGGAACGTCCTCGGGGTCCGACCCCGAGATCACCCCCATCCCGGGCCACCATGCCCGGGCCGACCGTCGCGCGTCTCAGTCCGCGCGGACGCAGACGAAGATCGCCGTGCCCGGGATCAGATGCCCGCGCAGGGGCGACCAGCCGCCCCACTCCTGGGTGTTCCAGGCGGGCCACTCCGGCTCGACGAGGTCCACCAGGTGGAAGCCGCCGGCCACGACGTCACGGACCCGGTCGCCGATGGTGCGGTGGTGCTCCACATATACGGCGCTGCCGTCCTCGTCCTGCTCGACGTAGGGCGTGCGGTCGAAGTAGGAGGCGGAGACGGACAGGCCCTCGGGGCCGGGCTCGTCCGGGAACGCCCAGCGGAGGGGGTGGGTGACGGAGAAGACGAAGCGGCCTCCCGGGCGCAGCACCCGGCGTACCTCGCGCAGCACCGCCACGGGATCGGCCACGAAGGGCAGCGCGCCGTACGCCGAGCAGGCCAGGTCGAAGGAACCGTCCGCGAAGGGCAGCGCACCCGCGTCGGCCTCGACCAGCGACACGCCGTCGCCGCCGAGACGCAGCGCGTGCTGGAGCTGGCGGTGCGAAAGGTCCAGGGCCACCGCACGGGCTCCCTGTGCGGCGAGCCACCGCGAGCACTGCGCCGCGCCGGCCCCGATCTCCAGGACGTCCCTGCCCTTCAGCTCGGCGGCCGGCCCGAGCAGCCCGGCGTCGGCCTCGTCCAGCCCCTCCGGCCCCCAGACGAAGCGGTCGTCGCCCAGGAAGGAACCGTGGTCGCGCTGGTACTCGTCGGCGTTGCGGTCCCACCAGCCGCGATTGGCGTGGCTGCTCTCCGCGGCGCCGGCGGCCCGGCGGGTCGCTTCGGGCTCGGGCAGTTCGGACTCTTGGATGATCGGCTCCATCGTCGTATTCTCCCGTCGACCGGGTGCGCGGCGGACCGGTCGGCTCCGGCGCGCGACGCGCCGGAGGTATCGGTGCGATGCGGCGCGTGTGGCCTGGCACGACATGATGTGTGCCGGGTATGGGGCGATCCGTCCCGGGTGGGCGGCTTCGCGCATTGACCATGCCCGGCCGCGCCCGTATGCTACAAGTTGCGCTGCGGGCCTGCGCGCCTCAGACAGAGCAGGCTGCGCTCGCATCTGTATGTATGTCCCCTCGGTTGTCGAGGTGCTCCCCGTGTTCTCCGGGTTTCCGGAGGAACTCGGACGACGCGCCTCCTAGGCTGTCCGGCTTCTGCAGAGCGAAACGGGCTCCCGGCGTAGCAGTACCTACGACTTCATGTCCGTACCGGAGCCCTTTCCCACATGACGAGCAGCACCGAGACCACCGCCACCACCCCGCAGGTTGCGGTCAACGACATCGGTAACGAGGAAGCCTTCCTCGCCGCGATCGACGAGACGATCAAGTACTTCAACGACGGCGACATCGTCGACGGCGTCATCGTGAAGGTCGACCGGGACGAGGTCCTGCTCGACATCGGTTACAAGACCGAAGGTGTCATCCCGAGCCGCGAGCTCTCGATCAAGCACGACGTCGACCCGAACGAGGTCGTCGCCGTCGGCGACGAGATCGAGGCCCTTGTCCTTCAGAAGGAGGACAAGGAAGGCCGCCTGATCCTCTCGAAGAAGCGCGCCCAGTACGAGCGTGCCTGGGGCACCATCGAGAAGATCAAGGAAGAGGACGGCATCGTCACCGGTACCGTCATCGAGGTCGTCAAGGGTGGTCTCATCCTCGACATCGGCCTCCGCGGCTTCCTCCCGGCCTCCCTGGTCGAGATGCGCCGTGTCCGCGACCTCCAGCCCTACGTGGGCAAGGAGCTCGAGGCGAAGATCATCGAGCTGGACAAGAACCGCAACAACGTGGTCCTGTCCCGCCGTGCCTGGCTGGAGCAGACCCAGTCCGAGGTCCGCCAGACGTTCCTCACGACCCTGCAGAAGGGTCAGGTCCGTTCCGGTGTGGTCTCCTCGATCGTCAACTTCGGTGCCTTCGTGGACCTGGGTGGCGTCGACGGTCTGGTTCACGTCTCCGAGCTGTCCTGGAAGCACATCGACCACCCGTCCGAGGTTGTCGAGGTCGGCCAGGAGGTCACCGTCGAGGTTCTCGACGTCGACATGGACCGCGAGCGTGTCTCCCTGTCGCTGAAGGCGACGCAGGAGGACCCGTGGCAGCAGTTCGCCCGGACCCACCAGATCGGTCAGGTCGTCCCGGGTAAGGTCACCAAGCTGGTGCCGTTCGGTGCGTTCGTCCGCGTGGACGAGGGCATCGAGGGTCTGGTCCACATCTCCGAGCTGGCCGAGCGCCACGTCGAGATCCCGGAGCAGGTCGTCCAGGTCAACGACGAGATCTTCGTCAAGGTCATCGACATCGACCTCGAGCGTCGTCGCATCAGCCTCTCGCTGAAGCAGGCCAACGAGTCCTTCGGTGCCGACCCGTCGGCGGTCGAGTTCGACCCGACCCTGTACGGCATGGCCGCGTCGTACGACGACCAGGGCAACTACATCTACCCCGAGGGCTTCGACCCGGAGACCAACGACTGGCTGCCGGGCTACGAGAAGCAGCGCGAGGAGTGGGAGCGCCAGTACGCCGAGGCGCAGGCTCGCTTCGAGCAGCACCAGGCGCAGGTCATCAAGTCCCGCGAGGCGGACGCCCAGGCCGCTGCCGAGGGTGGCGAGGCCGCTGCTCCGGCCGCGTCCGGCGGTTCGTACTCCTCGGAGTCGGCCGACAACTCCGGCGCGCTCGCCTCGGACGAGGCCCTGGCCGCGCTCCGCGAGAAGCTGGCCGGCGGCCAGAGCTGAACGCCTGCCACTAGGCGCTAGCCGCTGAACACCGGGACCCGCACCCTCAGGGGTGCGGGTCCCGGTGCGTTTGCCGCTCGGGTACGGGTGCTCGGTGCCGCGCCGGCGCGGAGCCGGCGCCGAGTGGGCCGGTGCCGCGCCGCCCGTACCGCCTGCCACTCTCGGCGGCCTCGCGCCGTGCGGGGCACGCGAGTGCCGTCGGAGCTCCCGTATCGGTGAGCGCCGCGACGGTGGGGAGTGCGGGGGGACAAGCCGCGTCCGGGCGAGAGGGGCGGGGACCTCCCCGTTTGCGAAGGGCCTCTACGTGGATGAATGCTGGGCGTGTTCATGAACGCCTGTTGCCCCGTGACCGCAAGAGGGGCCATACCCGTGTCGAGGTCCGGACCGGAACGAGCCCCTGTGCGACGGGAAGAGTCGTGCGGCCCGGACAACCTCCGTGCCGAGAGACGAACTTGCCCGAGGAAGCGGGACGTCCAGAGGCGCGGACCGGTCGACGCCGTGCCCATCGCATGGCCCGTCAGGTCCCTCGACAAGGCGCTCCCGACGCGCAGTTGACCGGCGAGGCCGGGAGCCGGCGCGCCACCGCCCTCCGGACCGTCGTCCTGCCCGCAGGCGTGCCTCCTCGTGGCCACGGTGCGGCGCGGGCGGGCATCCGTGCGCCCGCAGCGGCCGCCGAAGGGGTCTCCGGGTATCCACGGCGAAGTCCGGGGAATCGGCTGTGAAGGAGCGCGGGCGGGAATGCCCGCGCCCCGGGGCGCGTTCTGCTGTACGAACACGAGGAGGAGCGGTCACTGTGCTTGATCCGCAGGGTTTGTACGCATGGGAGCCGAAAGGCCTGGCAGTCGTCGACATGGCGCTCGCCCAGGAGTCGGCCGGGCTGGTCATGCTCTACCACTTCGACGGCTACATCGACGCGGGTGAGACCGGCGACCAGATAGTCGACCGGCTCCTCGACTCACTGCCCCACCAGGTCGTGGCGCGCTTCGACCACGACCGGCTCGTGGACTACCGCGCCCGCCGGCCGATGCTGACCTTCCGCCGCGACCGCTGGACCTCCTACGAGGAGCCCACGCTCGACGTACGGCTCGTCCAGGACGCGACCGGCGCTCCCTTCCTCCTGCTGTCCGGGCCCGAGCCCGACGTCGAGTGGGAGCGTTTCGCGGCCGCCGTGCAGCAGATCATCGAGCGGCTCGGTGTGCGCCTGTCCGTGAACTTCCACGGCATCCCCATGGGGGTACCGCACACCCGCCCCGTCGGTCTCACTCCGCACGGCAACCGGTCCGACCTGGTCCCGGGCCACCGCTCCCCGTTCGACGAGGCGCAGGTTCCCGGCAGCGCCGCATCGCTCGTCGAATACCGGCTCCTGGAGGCCGGCCACGACGTGCTCGGCGTCGCCGCGCACGTGCCGCACTACATCGCCCGCTCCGCCTATCCGGACGCGGCGCTCACCGTCCTGGAAGCCATCACCGCCGCCACCGGACTGGTCGTGCCCGGCGTCGCGCACGCGCTGCGCACCGAGGCCCACCGCACCCAGACCGAGATCGACCGGCAGATCCAGGAGGGCGACGAGGAACTCGTGGCGCTCATCCAGGGCCTCGAGCACCAGTACGACGCGGCGGCCGGCGCCGAGAGCCGCGGCAACATGCTCGCCGAACCCGTCGACATCCCGTCCGCGGACGAGATCGGGCAGGAGTTCGAGCGGTTCCTCGCCGAGCGCGAGGGCGACGGAGGATGATCCGCTAGGCTGCGCGGTGACCGCGCCCCGCCCCTGCCCGCCGTCGCGGGACGGACCAGGCGGGTCCGACCGCGGTAACGGGAGTCGGAACGTGTCCCCGCGCAGACGGGGCGTATCTGGTGGAGGCGCAGGCGTGCTGTCCGTGGGGCTGACCGGCGGCATCGGTGCCGGCAAGAGCGAGGTGTCGCGACGGCTCGTCGAGTGCGGCGCGGTGCTCATCGACGCCGACAGGATCGCCCGCGAGGTCGTGGAGCCCGGAACCCCCGGACTTGCCGCCGTCGTTGAGGCCTTCGGCGACGAGGTGCTCGCGCCGGACGGGTCCCTTGACCGCGCCAGGCTGGGCAGCATCGTCTTCTCCGACCCCGGGAAGCTGGCCACGCTGAACGGCATCGTGCACCCGCTGGTGGGTGCGCGTTCCGCCGAGCTGCAGGAGGCGGCCGCCGACGACGCGGTGGTCGTCCACGACGTGCCGCTGCTCGCGGAGAACGGCCTTGCGCCGCTGTACGACGTCGTGATCGTCGTCGACGCGAGCCCGCAGACCCAGCTGGACCGGCTCGTGCGGCTGCGCGGCATGACCGAGGAGGACGCACGGGCCCGGATGGCCGCACAGGCGACCCGGGACAAGCGCCTGGAGATCGCCGATGTCGTGATCGACAACGATGTGCCGCTGGACGAACTCGGACGACGGGTCCGGGCCGTATGGACCGACCTGGAGCGCCGGGCCCGGGAGCCCGTCGGCTGAGAAGCCCGGGAACCGCCGGCCGAGAGCGCACCCGGGGCCGGGGGAGGGGGCGTCCGGCGCGTGACCGCCGGGTGGTGCCGCCCCGGATGTCCGTGAGGCGGTCCTCGTACGGCCGCGGCGGGGTGAACGGAGCATCCGTCGGGCGCGGGGACCGGAATACGCTCCCGGAGCCGGGCGTTGATTCAGTGCAGCGAGGGAAGGACTGAATCGTGCCCGAGAGCAGCGGACCCACCGGACCTACTCCGGAGACGCATGTGATCGCCTTCCGCGCCGCCGAGAAGCTGCTGGACGCGCGCGACCCGCGCGGTGCCATCAAGCTGCTCGATCCCTTGATCGAGGCCCACCCCGAGAGCCGCGCCGCCCGGCTGCTGCGGGCCCGCGCGTACTTCGCGTCGGCCCAGCTGAGGTCGGCCGAGCGGGAGTTCCAGCACATCGTCGAGCACGAGCCGGACAACGCCTACGCCCACTTCGCCCTGGCGCGCACCTACGAACGCGCCAACCAGCCGGACCGGGCCCTGCGGCACTTCCGCCTCGCCGCGGCACTCGACCCCCAGCCGGATTACGTGGCGGCAGCCCGCTTCGAGACCTGAGGCCCCGCGGACCAGGACCCACCGTCCCACGCCCGCACCCCCCTGCGCCCCGACCGGCCCGTCTACGGCCGCCGTGCCCCGACGGCCCCCGCCGGACCGGCTCTCAACGGCTCGACGGCGGCTGATACGGCGGAACGTCCCGGCCCGGCTGGAAGTGCGGGCCCTGCCGGATGTGCCGGACCACCATCGCCATGTCGATCGTGATGATCAGCCACAGCACGCCGCATGCCGCCGCCCAGCCCGGCCGTCCGACCAGCGCGAATGCGCTCGTGCCGGCCGCCGTCCAGATGAACCCCCAGACACTCAGCCAGAAGCGCATGCGCAGCGGACTGCGCGCGGTCACCGGTTCACTGCCCGTACGCATCGTGATCCCTCTCCTCCCGGGAGGAGTGCTCCTTCCAGTGTCCTGCGAGCACCCTGCGAAACGAAAACCCCGCACGGAGTGAGACGGGCGGGCACTCAGGGCGCCCGCGGTGCGTTCACCGGACGGGAGCGAAGCCGGATGCGACGAGGGGAGACCTGGTATGAGCCCGGAGATGCGCAAGGGATACGCGGGGACGGGACCCGGCGCCATCACGCCGGACGGATGCGCGGTGGACCTGTACTCCCGCCTGCCCGCCGGGGGAGAGGCGGACGTCATCGCGGCGGCGGTCCCGCCGGGGGCGCACATCCTCGAACTGGGCAGCGGAGTGGGCCGGATGACGCACCCCCTGCTGGAGCGCGGATTCGCGGTCACGGCCGTGGACGAGTCCCAGGAGATGCTGGACCGGGTCCGGGGTGCGCGCACGATATGCGGCCCGATCGAGAAGCTCGACCTCGGCGAGACGTTCGACGTGGTGATGCTCGCGTCGTTCCTTGTGCACGCCGGTGATGTGAGGGTGCGTCAGGGTCTGTTGGACACCTGTCGGCGCCATGTTGCCCACGACGGCTGCGTGTTGATCCAGCGGGAGGGCGAGGGCTACCACACGAACGTACCGCGGGAGAGGATCGACCCCAGCGGCTTCACGGTACGGATCGTGTCGTCGGAGCCGGTGGGCGACGGGGTGAACTCGGTGCGTGCCGAGTACGTCTTCCCCGACGCCGTCTGGACGCAGACGTTCCTGGCCCGGCCCCTCACCCAGGAGGCCTTCGAGGCGGCGCTGGGTGACGCCGGGCTGAAGGTCGACCGCTACCTCACCGACGACCGGACATGGGTCCGGGCCCTGCCGGTGGCGTGACGAGAGACTGAGCCGCGCGGCCGAGCCTCACTCTGAGCCGGAGCCGGAGCCGGAGCCGGAGCCGGAGCCGGAGCCGGAGCCGGAGCCGGAGCCGGAGCCGGAGCCGGAGCCGGAGCCGGAGCCGGAGCCTGAGCCTGAGCCGGAGCCTTTGGCGCGCCCGCTGCGCGGGCCGGCGGCGGGTGGCGTCCCGAACCCGGGCGCCCCCACGCCGGGGCCGAAGCCCAGCCCGCCCAGATCCCGCAGGCGTTCGAGTTCGCGGCGGTCCCGCTTCGTGGGACGGCCCGCGCCGCGGTCGCGCACGCCCGCAGGGGCCACGGCCTCGCGGGGCGGGGGCGGCGGACTGTTGTCGACGTAGCACTCGACCGCGACGGGGGCACCCACCCGCTTGCGGATCACACGCTTCACGACGACGATCCGCTCGCGGCCCGCGTGCCGCAGCCGGACCTCGTCACCGACGCGGACGCCGTGCGCGGGCTTCACACGCTCGCCGTTGACCCGCACATGTCCGCCGCGACAGGCCGCCGCACCCGTGGAACGGGTCTTGACCAGGCGCACCGACCAGATCCAGCTGTCGACGCGCACGGTGCCGCCGTTCGCGGTGTCCGTACCGCCGTTGCCGCTGCCGGCCCCGCCCTTCGCGGTGTCCGTCCCGCCGTCCGTCGTCCCAGAAGCCATGCCTCGACCTTAGTCCTCGCACGGCCCGGGCCCGGACCCATTTTCCGGTGCCCCGTGGCCGTCTCTCCGGTGCCCCACGCCGTCTCTCCTCTGCTCCATGCGGCCCTCCCGGTGCCCCATGCCGCCCGGGCCCCGTGACCCGCGCCCCGAGTGCTGTCCGGCCCGCCGGTCGTGCCCGGTGGGTGGCGATGCCGCCGTCGTCCGGTTGCCGCCCCCTGATGCCGCGGGGTCCGGCTCCCGGTCGGGTGCCCCGCACGGCTTCCCTTCCCGCGCCCGCCCCCGCCCCCGGAGCCCGCGGACCGCGTCCACCCGGAGCTCCCCGGATGCGGGGGACCGCCCGCCCCGCCAAGCTGGGATGCATCCGGACACGGGAGGCACAGCGAACATGCAGGTCGAGGCCAAGGTCGACACGCTGATGGACGGCCTCCTGGACGATTTGGAGCGGCTCGCCGTCATTCCCTCGGTGGCCTTCCCGGGCTTTCCGCAGGAACCGGTACGGCAGGCGCACGACCTCGTGGTGGAGCTTCTGCGCGACGCCGGAGTGCCCCGCGTCGAGACCCTGGACCTCCCCGACACCGCCCCCGTGATCTACGGCGAGATCCCACCGCCGACCCCCGACGCACCGACTGTCCTCCTGTACGCGCACTACGACGTACAGCCGCCGGGCGACGAGGGGCTGTGGCACTCGCCGCCGTTCGCGCCCACGCCCGTCGAGGGCGGTCTGCGCGCCCGGGGCATCGCCGACGACAAGGCGAACGTCGTCGCGCACCTCGGCATGCTCCGCGTCTACGACGGCCGACCGCCCGTCGGCGTCAAGATCGTGATCGAGGGGCAGGAGGAGTACGGGAGCTCGTTCGACGCCTATCCGCCGAGTGATCCCGAGCGGTTCGCGTGCGACGCCATGGTCATCGCCGACCTCGGCAATCTGCGCCCGGGAACACCCACGCTCACCACCGCGCTGCGCGGTACCTGCGACGTGATCGTGGAAGCCCGTACCCTCCACGAGCCCCGGCACAGCGGGGAGTTCGGCGGTGCCGCCCCCGACGCCCTCCTCGTCCTGGTCAAGGCCCTGTCGACCCTGCACGACGTGCACGGAGACGTCGCCGTCCCCGGGCTGCGCCGTACGGAGTGGACGGGCAGCGGCTACACCGAGGACGAGTTCCGGGACCTCGCCGGCGTTCTGGAGGGTCTGCCGCTCATGGGGACCGGAAGCCTCGGCGAGCGGCTGTGGAGCGGGCCGGCGCTCACGGTCATCGGCCTCGACGCACCGAGCGTCGCGGGCGCCGCGTCCGCCGTCGTCCCCTATGCGCGGGCCAAACTCAATCTCCGGGTCCACCCGAAACAGGACCCGGCCGAGGCGCAGTCCGCGCTCGTGCGTCATCTGCTGTCACTGCGCCCCTTCGGCGTTCCCCTCGTCGTCAGCCCCGGCGACACCGGCCCCGGCTACGAGGCGGCCACGGACGGCCCCGCCTACCGTTCCGCCCGTTCCGCCCTGCGCGAGGCCTGGGGCGAGGACGTCTCGTACGTGGCCACCGGTGGCTCGATTCCGCTGGTCAACGGTCTGGCGCAGGCGGCCCCCGACGCCGAGGTGCTGCTGTTCGGCGCCCAGGACAACCTGTGCAATCTGCACGCCCCGAACGAACGCGTCCTCGTCTCGGAGCTGCGCAACACCGTCGTCGCGCTGGCGGCCTTCGTCCGCGACTACGCGTCCGGCCCTGACGACGGACGGAGCTGAGGGCCCGGGACGGCCCCCCCACGGGCCCGCGTGACCATGACCGCCGTCCGCGGACGCGGCCCCGTACCCGTACGCCCACGACCCGCGCTCGCGGCCCCGTACGGTGGACGGCATGGGCACCACCCCGCTGTCCCGGCTGGACGCACGGATCACCGAATGCCGGGCCTGCCCCCGTCTGGTCGCCTGGCGGGAGGAGGTCGCGCGCACCAGACGCCCCGCCCACGCCGACGAGACCTACTGGGGCCGGCCGGTCCCCGGCTTCGGCCCGCAGGACGCGCGCCTGCTGATCGTCGGCCTGGCCCCAGCCGCGCACGGCGGCAACCGCACCGGCCGTATGTTCACCGGGGACCGCTCGGGCGACGCGCTCTTCGCCGCCCTGTACGACCTGGGTCTGGCGTCGCGCAGGACCTCGGTGTCCGCCGACGACGGCCTCACCCTGAGCGGCGTCCGCGTCACATCGCCCGTGCACTGCGCGCCGCCGGCGAACCGGCCGACCCCGCAGGAACGCGACACCTGCCGGCACTGGCTGGTCGACGAACTCGGCCTGCTGCGCCCCGGTCTCCGCGCGGTCGTGGCGCTCGGAGCCTTCGGCTGGCAGGCGGCGCTGCCCGCATTCGCCGAGGCGGGCTGGCGGGTACCGCGCCCCCGGCCGGTGTTCGCGCACGGCGCGCACGTGACGCTCGCACCGGCCGAACCCGGCGGCTCCCCCCTCGACCTGTTCGGCTGCTTCCACGTGAGCCAGCGCAACACCTTCACCGGGCGGCTCACCCCCGACATGCTGCGCACCGCGCTCGCCGTCGCCGCCCGGACCGCAGGCCTGCTCCCGGATCCCGAGCCCGGATAGGCTGCCGCGATGGCCCTTTACCCGGACATCGAACCGTACGAGCGGGGCATGCTCGACGTCGGCGACGGCAACCACGTGTACTGGGAGGCGTGCGGCAATCCCCGCGGCAAGCCCGCCGTGGTCCTGCACGGCGGACCGGGCTCCGGCTGCACCCCCGGCTTCCGCCGCTACTTCGACCCGGACGCGTACCGCGTGATCCTGCTCGACCAGCGCGGCTGCGGGCGGTCGCGGCCGCACGCCAGTGCATACGACACGGACATGAGCGTCAACACGACCCCGCGGCTGATCGCCGACCTGGAGCTGCTGCGCCGTCGGCTCGGTATCGAGCGCTGGCTGGTCTGGGGCGGCTCATGGGGTTCCGTGCTGGGGCTGCGCTACGCCCAGACACATCCCGGCAGCGTCTCGGAACTGGTCCTCACCGGTGTCGCCACCGGCACCCGGGCCGAAGTGGAGCTGCTGACACGCGGACTGGGGCGGTTCTTCCCGGAGGCGTGGGCACGCTTCCACGGGCATGTGCCGCAGGGTGAGCGGACCGGCGGGCAGGCGGCCGCCTACAACCGGCTCCTGGAGTCGCCGGACGCCGCGGTGCGGGCCGCCGCGGCGAGGGCCTGGACCGACTGGGAGACGGCCATCGTGCCCGCGCCGCCCCGTTCCGTGCCGCGCTACGAGGACCCCGAGTTCCGGGCGGCGTTCGCGCGGATCGTCACGCACTACTTCGCGGGCGACCACTTCCTCGGGGAGGACGGAGTGATCCTGCGCGAGGCGCCGCTCCTGAAGGGTATCCCGGGAACGCTGGTGCAGGGCAGCCTCGACGTCGGCAATCTGCTCGGCATCGTGTGGCGGCTCCATCACGCGTGGCCGGACAGCGAGTTGATCACCGTGGACGACGTGGGTCACGACGCGGGCGCACCCGGCGTGGCGGAGGCGCTGGTGGCGGCGACGGACAAGTACGCGGGCGCCGGGCCCCGTCGGCCCCGCGAACCGTCCCGCCGCTCGAGCCACTGACGGCTCGCGGCACGTGCGGTAGCGTCCCGCCATGATCACTGACCCTGTCACCGCCGACGACCTCGACCAGGCCGTCCGGCTCGCCGTGGCCGCCCTCCGCGCCGCACCCCCGGACGCCTGGGACGGCAAGGCGGGGGGCCTGGAGTGGAACTGCTGGGAAACCGTCGAGCACCTGAGCGACGACCTGTTCGCCTACGCCGCCCAACTGGGCCTGCGCACACCGCCGCTGGAGCGCGAGGTGCCCTTCGTATGGGAGAGCCGCAGGCCCGGCGGACCCGCGAACGCCATTCACGCGAACCGAGACGCCGGGCCCGCGGGACTGCTGCAGGTGCTGGAGGCGAGCGGCGCGCTGCTGGTCGCGATGGTGCGCACGACACCGGAGGAGGTCCGCGCCCACCATGGCTCCGGGGCGTCGGACCCGGAGGGCTTCGCCGCGATGGGCGTCGTGGAGACGCTGGTGCACACCCATGACCTGGCCGAAGGCCTCCGACTGTCCTGGTCGCCGCCCGCCGGGCTCTGCGCGCGGGTGCTCCACCGTCTCTTCCCGGACGCTCCCGCCGACACCGCCCCCTGGCCCACGCTGCTGTGGGCCACCGGGCGCGGCGAACTGCCCGGCCACGCCCGGCGCACCTCATGGCGCTGGTACGGGGCACCGCGTGACCGGCACGACGCTCCCTAGGGAGCCGGGCGGCCGACCGGGCCCGGCCGGCCCCGCTCAGGCGCGCGGACGCCACTCGTACCGCACGTCCGGCTCCTGCTCCTCGTTGCCGCTGCCGTCCGTGCGCTCCACCGCGACGAAACCGTGGCGCTCGTAGAAACGGTGGGCGGGCGTGTTGACCTGGAAGGTCCACAGCGCGAGCCGTCCGGGGCTGCGCTCCTTGGCCAGGGCGACGAAGCGGTCGCCGACGCCCCGGCCCCGCCACGCCGGATCCATGTAGAGCTGCGCCAGCTCGTCCTCCTCCAGCACCATCATGCCGACGACATCGCCGGCGGCGTCCGCCACCCAGGTCCCGCCCGCAGGGACGACCACCTCCCGGAAGTACGCGCGTACCGCGTCGTCGGAATGAGCCCGCCGGACGGTCGGCAGGGCGGCGGCGAAGGAGCGCAGCCAGACGTCGGCGACGGCGGCGGCATCGGCCACAGTCGCCGGACGGAGTTCGACAGGGAATTCGATCGTGTCCACGGGACGGACGTTCTCAGAGGAACGGGCCACGGCGCACACGGATTTCGGGGCACGCCCCCCGGGGAGGCAGTCGCCCGCGGTACCCGCGGACCCCGGCGGACTCAGCGGCCGCTGTCGCCGGAGGAGTCCTCGCCGGGATCGGCGGGGCCGCACGCAGGAGGCTCGCCGTCGCTGTCTCCGCCGGCGACCGCGACCGCCGTGATCTCGACGAGTTGCCCCGTGTACCCGAGGCAGGCGACTCCGAGCAACGTCGAGGAGTGCGGCCCCGCGCTCAGCCCCGAACGCTCCACGACGTCCCATACCGCCGACAGCACGCTCGGTTCGCTCGCCACCACGTACACCTCGGTGGACAGCACGCGTGCCAGGTCGCTGCCGACGGCGCGCAGCTGTTCCTCGAGATTGGCGACGACCTGCTCGGCCTGGCGCACGGGATCGCCCGGCCCGACCAGGTTCCCCTCCGCGTCCAGCGGCACGGCCCCGGCGAGGAAGGCGAGCCGTGTCCCGGCCTCCACGACCGACACATGCGCATAGGTGGGCGGCGGGAACAGCGTGGGCACGGTGGTGCGGCGGATCACGGGGCCTCCTGGGAACGACCGATCGACGACCGATCTGCCGAGCCTGCACCGGGACGAGGCGGGCGCGCACCCGATTATCGGACCGGGGCCGTGCCGCGCCCGGCCCTCGATTCCGGCCGACCGGGACACCGGTGCGCGGCGGCGGGCTACGGTGGAGCGTCCGGCACATGCTGACCAAGGGGGTTCGGTGGACGCGGAGTTGACGGCACTGGCGACGGCCGGGGCGACGGCGCTCGTGGAGCGGATGGTGGGGGACGGATGGACGGCGGTGCGCGACCGCGTGGCCGCGTTCTTCGTGCGTCGCCGTGGGGGTGACGAGGAGGCCGCGCAGGGCGAACTGGAGACCGCGCGCGGCGAGCTGGACGTTGCGCGGGACGAACTGGTCGCCGCTCGTGACGCCGACGACGCGGCGACCGCCGAGGACCTCGAGAGGGAGTGGCGCAGCCGGCTGCGGCGGGCTCTGCGGGCCGACCCTGCCGCCGCCGAGGAACTGCGTGCGCTGCTGGACGAGCTGGCGGGCGACCAACCGGACCGGGGCAGGGACGGCGGTGCCGTGAGCAATGTGATCAGCGGAGGTGTGCAGCACGCCGTGGTGCAGGCCCACACCATGCGTGACCTCAACTTCGGGGAATCCCGTGGCGGTTCCTGAGCCGCGGGTCCTACGCTGCGGTTCCTGAGCCGAGGAGGCCTACGCTGCGGTTTCCGAGTCGACAGGTCCGGGCTGAGCGGCTCCGGACCCGGAGACGACACGAGCCGGCGCCAGGAGCCGGCGGCCGGAGTCGGCCGACCGGGAGCCGGGGGAGCGGGGCGGCGGACGTGGCCCGCGCCGCCGCGGGGCCGGGGCGGGCCGGCCGTCGCCCCGTGGATCGAGGAGAGGCACCGCTGTGGACCACCGCACGTCAGTTCCGCCCGACGAGGGATTCCTGGACCGGGTCGCCGACAGCCTCGCCGCGCTCCCCACCGTACGGGCCGTGACGCTCGGCGGGTCACGGGCCCAGGGCGTCCAGCGTCCGGACAGCGACTGGGACGTCGGCGTCTACTACCGGGGCGACTTCGATCCCGCCGACCTGCGTGCCCTGCGCTCCCTCGGCTGGGAGGGGGAGGTCTCCGAGATCGGCGGCTGGGGAGGCGGCGTCTTCAACGGCGGCGCCTGGCTGACGGTCGAAGGGCGTCGCGTCGACGTGCACTACCGGGACCTCGACGTCGTCGAGCACGAGCTGGCCGAGGCACGGGAAGGACGCTTCCACCGGGAGCCGCTGATGTTCCATCTCGCCGGCATCCCCAGCTATCTGATCGTCGCCGAACTGGCCGTCAACCGTGTGCTGCGCGGCGAGCTTCCGCGCCCGGACTATCCCGAGCCGTTGCGCCGCACGGCCCCCGGCCAGTGGCGCGGCACGGCCACGGCCACTCTCGCCTACGCAAAGGCCCATCACGCGCCGCGCGGCCGCCTCACCGAGGTCGCGGGCTGCGTCGCCACGGCGGCGATGGAGACCGCCCATGCGATCCTGGCCGAGCGGGGCGAGTGGGTCACCAACGAGAAGCGGCTGCTGGGCCGCGCCGGGCTGCGGGGCGTCGACGACATCCTCGCGTCGCTGACGCCGGAACCCGAGGTCCTGGTGGGGGCGGTCGCGGCGACCGAGGCGCTGTTCGCTTCGGCGGCGGCCCCCGCGTAGCCCGAGGGCCCGGGGTCCGCGCAGGAACCCCGCTCG
This sequence comes from Streptomyces sp. NPDC002004, assembly GCF_053593975.1. Classification (NCBI taxonomy): domain Bacteria; kingdom Bacillati; phylum Actinomycetota; class Actinomycetes; order Kitasatosporales; family Streptomycetaceae; genus Streptomyces; species Streptomyces sp. NPDC002004. Next base: position 129,199 of record NZ_JBSFDP010000009.1, on the reverse strand, counting down.
CCCGGAGGACCGCGGGCAGCCTCGCCCGCCGGGCAGGGGACGCGCCCCGGGACGGACCCCGCTCGTCCCGGGACGGATCTCACGGGCCCCGGGACGGACCCCGCTCGTCCCGGGACGGTGCCGGAGCGAGCGGGGTCCGCAGGGCGGAGTGTGACCGTCCGACGCGACGCGTGGACCGCCCGGGCGGCCGCCACGCCGCGCCGCCCGGGCAGTCCGCCGCACCGCTCGCGCTAACCGGCTGCCTTGGGCAGTGCGCAGCCGGGGGCGTTCAGGTCGAGCTTGTTGCCGACGCCGAAGCAGGCGGGAATGCCGTAGGTCTCCTCGGCGTAGTTGATGCCCTGCCGGACGGTGACGGCACCGTTCTGGTCGACCTCGCACGGGTTGTTGACGGTGCAGCGCTCGCCGTCCTCGTTACCCGTGTTGTTGACCGCGACCACCTTGCCGCTGGCCGTGTCGATCACGGGCGAGCCCGATGTGCCGCCGATCGTGTTGCAGGCGGAGGTGTAGCGGACCGAGTCCTTCCAGGTCCAGTCGCCCTCCTTCAGCCGGTAGACGAACCCGTCGACCGAGCAGCTGTACGTCCGCTTCCAGTAGCCGGACACCACCTTGATCGACGTGCCCTGCACCGGGTGCTGGTCCGTGAGCTCCAGGGCCTTGATGCCGTAGGTGCTCTCGATCTGCTGGTAGGTACGCGTGAGTTGGTACAGCGTGACGTCGGTGTCCGTCATCGTGGAGTACGCGACCTTGCTGGCGCGCAGCGTGCCCACCTTGTTGCCGGATGCGCCCAGCAGGCTGAACGAACGGCTGGACGGCTGGTCCACGATGACCTCGCCCGGCTCCGGGAATCCGGTCTCCAGGCAGTGGCCGTTCGTCATCACGATGGCCGGGTCCGTGGGCTGCGATGCGGGCATCCGCACGACCGACCCGGAGCAGTTGCTGAGCGCGACGGTTCCCGCAAAGGTGACGGCCTTGACGGTCGGGGCGCTGTGGCTCGTGGCGGCCTTGACGCCCGCGGCCGTGACGCCGGCGGAGTCGTGGTCCGCCGCGAATGCCGGCGCGGCGCCGGCCCCGGCCAGACCGGTTCCGGCGAGCGCGAACGCTAACAGCGCACCGACGAGGGATCTCTTCATGTGGGGGGTCCTCTCCCGAACAGGAGGTGTCATTGTCATGCGCATTGTGATGGCGACGGCGTCAGCGGACAAGAGCGATCGCATGTCGAACAGGGGCGCCGCGCAGCCGAGTTCGGGAGTTTTCGGACGAGGGGCCGGGCCCGGGCCGGCCCGGCGGCCGGGCCGGCCGGTGGATTCACGGCACGGAGCGGCAGGGCGGTTCACGCCACGGAACGGCCGTGGGACTTCCCGCCCCGCGGGGCCGGCGGACCACTTCGACGCCGACCCCGCGGGGCGGGAAATCCTCCGTGTCGCCGGCCCAGAGCGGCGCGAAACACTCGCTCCCACGGCAGCTTCTGAGCCGGCGGCCGATGAGTTCCGTATCTCCGGGAGGTCCACCAGGAGAGGAACCCGTACCGTCCGCAGGAGGAACCATGTCGCTCCCGGAGATCGTCGGCCGCGGCGAATGGCTCGCCGCCCGCAAGGAGCTGCTCGCCAAGGAGAAGGCCGCGACCCGCGCGCGGGACGCGCTGAACGCCGAGCGGCGCAGGCTTCCCATGGTCGAGATCGACCGGCCGTACATCTTCGAGGGCCCCGACGGCAAGGTGGCACTTCCGGACCTCTTCGAGGGGCGGGCCCAACTGATCGTCCACCACTTCATGTTCGACCCGTCGTGGGACGCCGGCTGCCGCAGCTGCTCGGCGTTCCTGGACCAGATCGGACACCTGGCCCATCTGCGCGCCCGGGGCACCGCGTTCGCCGCGGTCTCCCGTGCGCCGTTCACCAGGATCCTGCCGTTCAAGGCGCGCATGGGCTGGACGGTGCCCTGGTACTCCTCGTACGGCAGCGACTTCAACTACGACTTCCACGTCTCCTTCGACGAGTCCGTCGCGCCCGTCGAGTACAACTACCGGACCAAGGAGGAACACCGGCTGGCCGGCACGGGCTACTGCATCGACGGCGACCAGCCGTTCGAACTGCCGGGCCTCAGCTGCTTCCTGCGCGACGGCGAGCGCGTCTTCCACACGTACTCGGCCTTCGGGCGCGGCCTCGAGGGGATCGGCTCCACCACCACCCTCCTCGACCTCACCGCGCTCGGCCGGCAGGAGGAATGGGAGGAACCGGAGGGCCGCGCGAGCGGTCCGGGCGCCCCGGCGGGCAGCCCGCGGGTGCGGTACCACGACGAGTACGAGGACTGACCGTTCACCCGCGCGGACACCACGCGGCGCGACGCGTCACGCGCTGACCGGCCGCGACCAGGCCGGCGTCGTCCCCGTCATACGGCACAGCGCCAGGTACAGCGGAATCGGCGGTGTGTACGGCATGGTGCCGCCGCCCGGCCGATGGATCAGACGGGGCTGCCGGTCCCCGTCGGCGACGACCGCCCCCGTCGCATAGTGCGCGGGCGCAGGCCATGGGAGCGCCACGTCCGAGTCGGCCGGCACGATCCACCACCAGTGCACCCCGTCGGAGTACACGCACCCCGCGTGCGGCAGCCGTGCCAGCAGGGCCGGCCCGTATGCCGCGGGCACCGCGACCGCGTCACGGCCGAGCGGGTCACTCATGCCGGGCGGCAGCGGGAGCCGGGCGCACGGGACACCGTGGGTGCGGCGCCGGTGGGCGGCGAGGCCCGCCAGCGTGCCGAGGCTCAGGGCGTGCGGTGTCAGCACGCCCAGTCAGCCCCTGTCCCATGGATTCCGTCCGCCTCGGCCCCCGCCGCGCCGCGGGGCGCGCCTGCAGCGCCCCCCGGCATTCCCCCGTGCCCATTGCCTCCGTCGCGTGGGAGCTCCGCCCAGACCAGCAGCCCAGGGCCGGTCTCGTGAGCGCCCCACGCGCTGGAGACGGCCGCGACGAGGAGCAACCCCCTCCCGTGCTCCTCCTCCGGCCGCTGCGGCGAAGGGTGCGGCTCACCAGGAGCGCACCCTTCGTCACGTACCGCTATCCGCACCAGCTCGTCCTCGTCGTGCAGCTCGCAGACGATCTGCCGTGACGCCGTGTGCACGATCGCGTTGGTGACCAGCTCGGTCACGACCAGATCGGCCGCTGCGCAGGTGTCCTCGCAGACCTCCCAGCCGCTCAGCCGGGCGCGTGTCACGCGCCGGGCCTGTGCCGCGGAGCTGGGGTGCGCGGCCAGCTCGAAGCGGAAGCGGCGCTCGGCGGAATCGCCGGTGCGCGCCCCTTCGATGGACCCGGGTGCGGCTTCGATGGCGTCTGTTCCTAACGGCGCGGACGGAGTCACGCTTGCCACTATCTCCCCGCCGTGAACACTTGGCAAGTGGCACTCTGAAATGTGCAGAGTGCAGTGTTCCTTCGTCGATGCCCGTGGCACACTGCTCGCAACGGCTCGCCACACCGCCCCAGTTGGGTGAAGCCTTGACGCATCGCACCGGGGCTTTTTTCGGGCCATCGGACCAGTGGGAGGTTTCGGGCGTGAGCGAACCGCGGTCCGCGCCGACGGTCGGGCAGGTCGTCCTCGGTCGTCGCCTCCAGGACCTGCGCGAACGCGCCGGCCTCAAGCGCGAGGAGGCCGCGCGCGTGCTGCGCGTGGCCCCGGCCACGGTCCGCCGCATGGAGATGGCCGAGGTCGCGCTCAAGATTCCGTACCTCCATCTGCTGCTGAAGTCGTACGGCGTCCCGGACGACGAGGCAGACGCGTTCATCACCCTGGCGGAGGAAGCGAACAAGCCGGGCTGGTGGCAGCGGTTCCACGACATCCTGCCCGGCTGGTTCTCGATGTACGTCAGCCTGGAGGGTGCGGCGAGCCTCATCCGTTCGTACGAACCGCACTTCGTGCCCGGGCTGCTGCAGACCGAGGAATACGCCCGCGCGGTCATGCGCTCCGGCGCGATCGGCCAGACCAGCCCCGAGGACACCGAGCGGCACGTCGCGCTGCGCATGCAGCGGCAGGCGCTGCTCACCCGCGAGGACGCCCCGCGGCTGTGGATGGTGATGGACGAGACCGCGCTGCGCCGCCCCGTCGGCGGTCCGGAGGTGATGCGCGCCCAGATCGACAAGCTGCTGCAGGTCATGAAGCTGCCGCATGTGACGCTCCAGATCGCCGAGTTCGCGACCGGGCCGCACCCGGGCACCTTCGGCCCGTTCGTGCTGTTCCGCTTCGCTGTGCCGGAACTGCCGGACATGGTCTACAGCGAGTACCTGACCGGGGCCGTCTACCTCGATGCGCGTGCCGAAGTGGCCACCCATCTGGAGGTCATGGACCGCATGGCGGCCCAGGCCGCGACGGCATATCGCACACGGGAGATCCTCAAGAGTCTCCGCAAGGAGTGGTGAATGGACCGGAGCAAGGACCGCATACGCGACGGCATCCGGATCTACAACGGCATGCCCGCCCGCGACCTCGGCACCGAGGGATGGCACAAGCCCTGGAGCGGCGGCAACGGCGGCAACTGCGTCGAGGCCATGAAACTGGCCGACGGAAGGGTCGCCGTCCGGCAGTCCGCCGACCCGGACGGCCCCGCGCTGATCTACACGCCCGGTGAGATCACCGCGTTCATCCAGGGAGCCAAGGCCGGCGAAGCCGACTTCCTGCTGTCATGACGCACCGCCGTCACCTTTTTGCCCGAACTCCAGTTCTGGAACCGCGGTGACCCGGCGCAACGGCCGGCTCACCCGGGCGGCAGCACCGTGCACAGCGCATCGAGCGCCGCGCCGTAGGCGTGTTCCGCAGGCGTCGCATACCCGACGACCACCCCGTCCGGCGCGCCCGCAGCCGGAGCCTCGGGGTGCCGGAACTCGGAGAGCCCGTTCAGGGCGACGCCCTCCCACGCCGCGGCCTTGACCACCGTCGCCTCCGTCCCGCCCGGCAACCGCAGCACCGCGTGCAACCCCGCCGCGATCCCGGTGACCTCCACCTGCGGCGCCCGCTCCGCCAGCGCCGCCACCAACTGATCGCGCCGCCTCCGGTAACGCTGCCGCATCCGCCGCACATGACGGTCGTACGCCCCCGACTCGATGAAGTCGGCGAGCGCCAACTGGTCCAGCACGCTCGCCCACCCCTCACGCTCGCCCTTGACCGCGAGCACCCCGCCGACCAGCGGCTCCGGCAGCACCATCCAGCCCAGCCGCAGCGCCGGCGACAGACTCTTGCTGACCGAACCGATGTGCACCACCCGCTCCGGATCCAGCCCCTGGAGCGCACCGACGGGCCTGCGGTCGTAGCGGAACTCTCCGTCGTAGTCGTCCTCCAGCACCACCGCGCCCCGTGCCCGGGCCCAGTCGACGACGGCCGCGCGTCGCTCCGGATGCAGCGGCCCGCCGGTCGGGAACTGGTGAGCGGGCGTCAGCAGCACCGCCCGCTCCCTGCCCAGCCGCTCGACCCGGGCGCCGTGCTCGTCCAGCGGCAGCGGCACCGTACGCACCGAGGCGGCGGCCAGCAGCGCGCGGTGGAAACCGAGCCCGTAGGACTCGACCCCGAGGGGGCCGCGCAGCACACCGCCCTCGAAGAGCAGGCGCAGCGCATGCGCGAAGCCCGAGCAGATCACGATGCGCCCCGGCTCCGTACGGACCCCCCGGGCCCGTGCCAGATACGTGGTCAGCGCGGTCCGCAGCTCGATGCGGCCCCGCGGATCGCCCGGCCCGAACACCTCGTTGGGCGCGGCGTTCATCGCCCTCCGGTACGACGCGAGCCACGCCCCGCGCGGAAAGGACGACGCGTCCGGGGTGCCCTGACGCAGATCGTGGCGCGGGCCCCGGGCGGGCGGCGGCGCCTTCCTGGGTACGCGGATGGGGCCGCCGAGTGGTTCGGTGCGCTCGGCGACCCTGGTCCCGGAGCCCTGACGCGCGGTCAGCCAGCCCTCCGCGACCAGCTCGGCGTAGGCGTCGGCCACCGTGTTGCGAGCCACGCCGAGGTCGGCGGCGAGCGAACGGTACGGGGGCAGCCGGGTACCCGGGGCGAGCCGCCCGGAGCGGACGGAGTCCCGCAACGCGGAGATGAGGGCGGCGCGGCGGCTGCCCGCCCCGGACATCTCCAGATGCAGATCGGACCCGATGCGCTCTGCTGAATTGACCCATGTTTCTGCCACGGAAATGCACCCTACAGCCGGTCTTTCACTGCCATAGATTCATGGTCATGACGAACACGACGACGCACACGACGGCGAACACGACCGCGAACACCGCTCCGCAGAACGGCCGTTCAGCCGCCTCCACCTCCACCTCTGCCCCCGCCCCCCGCCTCGCCTTCGCGAAGGCGGCGCCCAAGGCCTTCCGCGCGCTGATCGGGTTCGACGCCGCCGCCCGCGAGAACCTCGACCCTGCCCTCGTCGAACTGATCCAGATCCGGTCCTCGGTCCTCAACCACTGCGCGTACTGCCTGCACATGCACACCAACGACGCCCGCAGGGCGGGCGAGAGCGAGGACCGGCTCCACATGGTCTCCGTCTGGCGCGAGGCCCGGCACTTCTTCACGCCGAAGGAGCAGGCCGCCCTCGCCCTCACCGACGCCGTCACCCTCATCGCCGACGCCGGCGTCCCCGACGAGGTCTATGCGGAGGCGTCCGCCCAGTTCGACGACGAGGAGCTGGCCCAGGTACTGGCTCTGATCTTCACGATCAACACCTGGAACCGCATCGCCCTGTCGACCGGGAAGGTGGCCGGGACGGACGAGCGCTGAACGCGTCCCGCCGTCTCCGTCACCCGGTGCGAGGAGGCCTCCCCGCTCCGCACGGATGCCATGAGGCCCCACGCTCCATCCGGACGCCTTGGGGCCTCATGGATCCGTCCGGATGCCACGGGGCCGGTCGGGTCCGTCCGGATGCCGCGGCCCCATGGCTCCCTCCCGATGTCATGGGGACGGCCGGCTCCACTTCATTTCCGGCCGCGTCCGCCTCGGCCCGCCGAGCCCGGTGTGCGCGAGGTCCTCGGCCATCGGGCGCCCTATGCCTGCAACGACCGGCCCCTGCGTCCGCAATGGCGGGTCCCGACGCGGGCAACGGCCGGTCCGCCCGCAGTGGCCGAGGCCCTACGCCCGCATCGGCCGGTCGTAGGGCCCTATCGGGGCCGGCATCGTGGTCCTGCCCGTGAGGTACCGGTCCACCGCCGCCGCCACGGCCCGCCCCTCGGCGATCGCCCAGACGACCAGCGACTGCCCGCGCGCGGCGTCCCCGGCCGCGAAGACACCGGGGACGTTGGTCGCGAACCCGGCGTCCCGCGCGTACGTCCCGCGCTCGTCGAGGGCGATCCCCAGCTGGTCCGCGATCCCGTCGCCCAGATCCGGACCGGAGAAGCCGAGCGCGATGAGCACCATGTCCACGGGCAGCGTGCGCTCGGTCCCGGGCAGGGGCCGGCGCTCGGCGTCCACCTCGACGAGGTGCAGCGACCGGACGTGTCCGCTCGCATCGCCGTCGAAACGGAGCGTGGACGCGGCGAAGAGCCGCGCGTCGGCGTCCGCGGTCGGAGCGGTGCGCAGATCCCGGGCCTCCTCGTGCGCCGGCGACATCCGGTACACCTTCGGATAGGTGGGCCACGGATCGACGTCCTCGTCCCGCTCCGCCTCCGCCAGCGGATAGATGTCCAGCTGCGTCACCGACGCAGCCCTCTCCCGCACCGCCGTCCCCAGACAGTCCGCCCCGGTGTCCCCGCCGCCGACGATCACGACATGCCTGCCCTCCGCCGACAGCGGCGAGACCTCCAGATCGCCCTCGCACACCCGATTGGCCAGCGGCAGATACACCATCGCCTGGTGGATGCCCTCCAACTCCCTGCCCGGGACCGGAAGTTCACGCCAGGCCGTGGCACCTACGGCGAGCACCACCGCGTCGTAGCGCGTCCGCAGCTCCTGACCGCCGATGTCCCGCCCGACGGCCGTCGACTCGCGGAACTTGGTCCCCTCGGCCTGCATCTGCTCCAGCCGCCGTTCCAGGTGGTGCTTCTCCATCTTGAACGAGGGGATGCCGTATCTCAGCAGCCCTCCCAACCGGTCGTCCCGTTCGAACACCGCGACCGTGTGCCCGGCCCGCGTCAGCTGCTGGGCCGCGGCCAGCCCCGTGGGACCCGACCCGACAACCGCGACGGTACGGCCGGTCAGCCGGTCCGGCGGCCGTGGCGGCGTGTACCCCGCCTCCCAGGCCCGCTCGGCGATGGCCGCCTCGACGTTCTTGATCGTGACGGCGGGCTGGTTGATCGCCAGCACACAGCCCGCCTCGCACGGGGCGGGGCAGAGCAGGCCGGTGAACTCGGGGAAGTTGTTCGTGGCGTGCAGCCGGTCGCTCGCCGCCCGCCAGTCGTCACGGGCGACCAGATCGTTCCACTCCGGAATCAGATTGCCGAGCGGGCAGGCGTCGTGGCAGAACGGAATCCCACAGTCCATGCAACGGTCGGCCTGCGGCTGGATGATCGGCAGCAGGGCCCCGGGGACGTACACCTCGTCCCAGTCGCGGACCCGCTCCTCGACGGGGCGGCGCGGCCACTCCTGGCGGGGCGTGGTGAGAAAACCCTTGGGGTCGGCCATGGCCGTCTCCCTCGCGTACGGCCCGTGCGACCCCTGGCCGTACGGCCCGGACCGGCGTCTTTCCGCCACCATACGACGGTACGGAGCGCCCTGCTCAGCCGGTCAGCGCCAGCACGAACGACGCGGAGGCGACGGCCGCGGAGACCCCCCTGACGTGGTTCCACATCGTCCACTCGCCCACGTAGACCCGCCAGTGCTCGGCGCTCTCGGGAGCGTCGGGGTCCAGCCTGGACAGGGCGTCGTTGCGGGGTATGTTCGCGGTGACGGTGACCCCGAATGAACCGATCAGATACACCGCGCAGCCGAGGAGCAGCTCCAGCGTCTCCTGCTCGGGCCACAGCACGAACGTCACCACGGCGAGCACGGCGCACAGCACCGCCGTTCCCAGGAACACGACCATGAAGGCCGGGTTCACCGCCGCTACGTTGATCGCCTGCATCGCCGCGATGCCCTGGGCGGGCGGCAGGGCGGAGAGCCCCCGCATCACGAACGTCGAGAACGCGCAGAACACCCCCGCCGCAACCCCGCAGGCCAGCGCACCCGCCAGGATGAGCACGAAGTACGGTCCCTCGATCATGACAACTCCCACGGGTCCACTGTGGTTGGTGTGACGGACGTGCCTGGGGCGTGCGGTGGTGCTCCTGGTGCGTTCAGGTGGTGCCGGTACGACAGTCTGCGCTCGTTGCGCATACGCCCGTGACCAGTGCCCCGTTTTTCGCGCATTCTCACGCTCCGGCGCGGTACATGGCCCCGGGTCCGGGCCGGGGGGTCCGGACCGGCCGAAGGCTTGGAGTCCGGACCGGCCGAAGGCTTGGAGTCCGGACCGGCCGAAGGCTTGGGGTCGGCTCCGCTCACCGGTTCCGGGCCCGGCGGCGTCGACTGCCTCGCCTCCGCCTCCGGCTCCGCTCACGGCCTCGCGTCCGGATCCGTCCGTGGTCCTGCGGTCGGCGGTGCCCGCGGCTGGGCCCCGGTCCCGGGAACGGCGTCGCGTGCGGCGCCTTGCGCATCGCAGTTCCCCGCCCCCGCCCCCGCCCCCTCCCTCCACACTCCGCCCCACCCCACCCGCCTCTCAGCCCACTGCTTGCTCCTCCCCGCGCCACGCCCGCAGCACCGCCTCCGCGGCGGGGGCGATGCGGCGGCGTGCCTCGAGACGGGGGACGCCGCTCATCAGCAGCTCGTCGTACGGCGTCTCCGTGTGCCGCACCGCCGCCCGGACGGCGGCCGACACCGCGGTCCCGGTGAGGGCGCGACCCGCGGCGCTGCGCCCGACGCGACCGCTGCCGCGCACCGAGGCGTGCGCCGCGATGGCCTGGGCCCGCTCCGCCGGGCACCCGGGGAACAGACGCCGTATCTCCGCCGCGAAAGCCGCCGTGAACCGCACGTCCTCGGCGGCCCGCCTGCGTGCGTCCCGCGCCCGGCGTCGGGCCCGTGCCTCCGCGTCCGCCAGGCACCTCGCCTCCGCCCGGGCGAGGCCCGCCTCCTCCACGAGAACGCCCTGCCGCTCGTAGCGTCCCCGCCGCCGGTGGAACCGCACGACCACCGCCGACAGCCCGCTCTCCTCCCGGGCCCGCCGGGTCAGCGCCGTGTCCCCGCGCGGCAGATACACCAGGTGCCCCAGATCCGCGCAGCGCAGACAGCGGGGCGCACCGTCCTCCATCACCAGCATCCGCAGCGGACCGGTCCGGCACCTCGCGCAGTGCCGCCGGCCGATTGGCTGGATCACCAGAATCCCCGGGCGCACCGGGGGAGTTGTACCGACCGTCATACGCCTTTCCTTCCCCCTCCGGAGCCCTGTGTCGCCGGGAGGCATCATGGGCCGTGTGCGACTTGAAGCGATCACCTGGGAACGGCTCGGCGACACCCTCGCCGACCGTCTGCTCGACCTGGAACCGGACGACGGCAGCCCCTGGCCACGGGTCGCCTTCGACGGGGCACCGGCCGCACACCCCGGCGACCTGGCCCGGCTCGTCGCCGACGCTCTGCGGGTGCGGGGTCGCGCCTCGCTCGTCGTCGGTACGGAGGGCTTCCTGCGTCCCGCGTCGCTCCGCTTCGAGTACGGCCGCCACGACCCGGACGCGTACTACGCGGGCTGGTACGACACCGGGGCGCTGTGGCGCGAGGTGTTCGGGCCTCTGGAACCGGGCGGCGACGGCCGGGTGCTGCCCGACCTCTGGGACCCGGCGGCCGACCGCGCCACCCGCAGTCCCCGAGTCCAACTACCCCCCGGTGCGGTGCTCTTGATGCATGGTCCGCTCCTCCTCAACCATTGGTTCCCCTTCGACCTCGCCGTCCACGTGCGTCTCTCACCGGGTGCCCTGCGCCGGCGCACGCCCGACGAGGAGCACTGGACACTGCCCGCCTTCGAGCGCTATGAGAACGAGACCGACCCCGCGACGGCGGCCGACGTCCTGGTACGGGCCGATGACCCCCGCCACCCCGCATGGAACGGCTGACCCACGGCAGGCGGTGCCCAGGGCGACTGCGGGTGCGCCTCGGCGTCGCGGCGTGCCCGCCCGGGCGAATGGCGACGCCGGGGTGACCGCCGGCGCCGTGTCCGGGAAGACCGTCGGCCTCCCGGCCCGAGTTGGCGAGCCTCCCCGGGGGTGGAGACAATGAAGTGCGCCGGGACCCGCGGTGCGCCCGCGCCGCGCCGGCCGCCCGTCACGGGGAGGTACTCCATGACCACCGCCGGAGACATCATGCACCCGGGCGCCCAGTGGATCCCCGCCCACGAGACCCTGGACCGCGCCGCGCAGCTCATGCGTGAACTCCATGTGGGCGCGCTGCCCATCAGCGACGAGAACGAGCGCCTGTGCGGCATTCTCACCGACCGCGACATCGTGATCGGCTGCGTCGCCATGGGCCACGACCCCTCCCGGGTCACCGCAGGTGAACTCGCCAAGGGCACTCCTCGCTGGATCGACGCGAACGCCGACGTCAGCGAAGTGCTCCAGGAGATGCAGTCCCACCAGATCCGCCGACTGCCGGTGATCGAGAACAAGCGCCTCGTCGGCATGATCAGTGAGGCCGACCTCGCCGCGCACCTGAACGACGATCAGATCGCGTCCTTCGTCGAGTCCGTCTACGCCACGCGCTGACCCTTGCGCACGGGGGCGCCGCCGTGGTGCCCCCGAGGCGGCGGTGACGACCGACCGTGAGCGGCCGCCCCGCTCACAACCAGCCGTTGCGCCGGAACCCCCGGTGCAGTGCCAGGCACGCCACGGCTATCAGCGTGATCACCGCCGGATAGCCGTACGGTGAGTGCAACTCCGGCATGTAGTCGAAGTTCATGCCGTAGACGCCGCACACCATCGTGGGCACCGCGATGACGGCGGCCCAGGCGGTGATCTTCCGCATGTCCTCGTTCTGAGCGACCGTCACCTGCGCCAGATGCGCCTGCAGAATGGAGTTCAGCAGGTCGTCGAAGGCGGCTATCTGGTCGATGACCCGCAGCAGATGGTCGGCGACATCGCGGAAGTACGCCTGTATCTCCGGGGCGATCACCCGGATCGACTGGGTCGCGAGCACCTCCACCGGCCGGCCGAGCGGGACCACGGCCCGCTTCAGTTCCAGCAGTTCCCGCTTCAGCTGGTAGACGCGGCCGGGGTCGGTGCGTGCGCCGCCCTCGGCGAACACCGCCGTCTCGACCAGGTCGATGTCGCTCTGCACGGCGTCCGTGACGATCAGGTAGTCGTCGACGACATGGTCCGCGATCGCGTGCAGCACCGCCGCCGGCCCCTTGGCCAGCTGCTCGGGCTCCGCCTCCAGGGCCTCACGGACCGGACCCAGCGAACCGTGCCGGCCGTGCCTGACCGTGATGACGAAGTCCTTGCCGACGAAGACCATGATCTCGCCCGTGTCGACCACTTCGCTGGTCGCGGTCAGCTCGGCGTGCTCGACGTAGCACACGGTCTTCAGCACGGCGAACAGCGTCTCTCCGTACCGCTCCACCTTCGGGCGCTGATGGGCGTCGATCGCGTCCTCCACCGCCAGCGGATGCAGGTCGAAGAGCTCGGCCACACCGGCGAATTCGAGCTCCGTCGGTTCATGCAGCCCCAGCCACACGAAGCCGTCGCCCGTCTTGCGGACGCGCTCGACCGCTTCGACCAGGTCGTGCCCGCCCGTCTGCCGTACGCCGTTCCGGTACGTCACGCACTTCACCACCGCCGACCCCAGGGGTGAACGGGCCGGGTGGCTCAGATCGACGCGGGCGTGCCTACGCGTCAGGCGTGCAACGCTCCGGAGGGTCCCGACCTTCCGGAGACTGCCGACCTTCCGCAGATTGCCTGCCATCGACATGAGGGCCTCCTCGCTGGACTGCTGCCTGCCGCGCCAGTCTGCCAGTGATCGGATTCGGGAGTGAAAGCCTGTGGGAACGGAGTGTTCCGCTCCGGTGGTGAGCGCCAACGCCCGTGTGGCGGCCCGCGATGTGAGCGTCGTCGATCCCGGACAACTCCGACGACTGGGATGATCTCGGTATGAATCAATCCGATGGGTACCTCCTCGACAACCGGCGGGCCGAGGCCGGACAGCGCTTCGACGCCTTCGCCACCCTCTTCGACCCCACGACCTTCCGGCACATGGAGCAGCTCGGCATCGGGCCCGGCTGGCGTTGCTGGGAGGTCGGCGCAGGCGGCACGTCCGTCGTGTCCTGGCTCGCCAAACGGGTCGGCCCCACGGGGCGCGTGCTCGCCACCGACATCGACACGTCCTGGCTGTCCTCGGTCGCCCGGGCCCCCGTCGAGGTGTGCCGGCACGACGTGGCCACGGACGCGCCGCCCGCCGAGGGGTTCGACCTCGTGCACGCCCGGCTGGTACTCGTTCACGTACCCGACCGCGAGAAGGCGCTCGCGTCCTTGGTGAAGGCGCTGCGACCCGGCGGGAGGCTGCTCGTCGAGGACGCGGACCCCGCGCTCCAGCCGCTGACCTGCCCGGACGAGCACGGGCCGGCGGAGCAGCTCGCCAACCATCTGCGCCAGGGCTTCCGTACACTCCTCGCCGGACGCGGCGCCGACCTCGCATACGGCCGCACACTGCCCCGCCTGCTGCGCACCGCCGGTCTGCGCCGCGTCGAGGCCGACGCGTACTTCCCCCTCACCTCGCAGGCCTGTGCCGAGCTGGAGACGGCGACCGTACGCCACATCCGGGGACAGCTCGTCACCGCGGGCGTCGCGACGGACGACGAGATCGACCGGCACCTGGAGAACGTCGCGCGCGGAGACATGGACCTCGCGACCGCACCGCTGATCTCCGCCTGGGGGCGGAAGGAGTAACGGCGCGGCCGTCGCACGCGGTGGCGGAGGGCCACCGGACCCACGGGGCCCGCCCCGCCTACCGGCGCTCGCTCTCCGGCCGCCCGCCGAGGCGTTCGACCGCCCGAGCGCCCGCACGGCAGCCCTCCGCCGCCGCGTCCACGGCCTCGCGGCCCTTGAGCAGCGACGCGAGGAACGCGCCGGTGAAGGCGTCGCCCGCGCCTGTCGCGTCCCGCGCGCGGGCGGGCACGGCCGGGACACGGGCCACCACCTCACCGGCCCGTGCGACGAGCGCGCCCTCCGCGCCCCGCTTCACCACCACCAGGGAGAAGGCGCGGCTCAACAGGGCCGCCGCGTCCGCCGGATCCGCCAGCCCGGTCAGCAGACGCGCCTCGTCCAGGCTGGGCAGCAGTACCTCCGCGCCCTCCGCGAGTGCCAGGAAGCGGTCCGCGCCGAGCTCCTCGAGGAATCCGGCCGACGCCGGATCGACGCTCACCGGCACCCCACGCACCCGGGCCGCCGATACCGCCGCGCCCACGAACTCCCGGCCCGGCGCGGAGAAGAACAGGTAGCCGGACAGATGCAGCCGGCTCACGCCGTCCAGCAGTGAGGGCGACCAGTCGCCGGGAGAGAGCCGCAGCGAGGCGCCGCTGTCCGTCAGGAACGTCCGCTCGCCCCCGTCGCCCGTGTCCACCAGGCACACCACGCTGCCCGTGGCCGCCTCCGGATCGACGACGAGCAGGGGGCGTACGCCCGCGTCCGCCAGGGCGCGCTCGTGCCATGCCGCGGACTCACCACCGACCCGGCCCAGCACGCGTACGTCCGGCCAGCCCCAATGCGCCGCCCAGCAGGCCACATTGGCTCCCGCGCCACCCGGCACGGCCCGGATCGCGGCCGCCGTGTCGGTGCCGCGTGCGACCGGGCCCCGGTGCCGCACGACGATGTCCGTGACGACATCGCCGGCCACCAGCAGTCCCGCCGGGGCGTCCGCGCCCCCGGTCACACGCGGGCCCACGCGCCGGCGACGCGGGCGGCCAGCCGTACATTGCCGCGCACCGCCGCCAGATTGGCGCTGAGCGACGCCCCGTCGGTGTGCCGCACCAGATAGTCCAGCAGGAAGGGGGTGACGGCCTGTCCCGTGACCTGCTGCTCGGCGCACTCCCGGAGCGCGTCGGCCAGTACGCGCGCATGCAGCGCGGGATCGAGCTGCTCGGCCACCGGAACAGGGTTGGCCAGGATCAGTGCCGACTCGGGCCCGCCGATGGCGTCCTGAGCCCGCATCACTTCGGCGACCTCCTCGGGGCCGTCCAGCGTCCAGTCCACGGGGTGGCCGGAGTCCGCCAGATAGAAGCCGGGGAAGCGCGCCGTGCGGTAGCCCGCGACCGGGACGCCCAGCGTCTCCAGCCGCTGCAGCGTGGCCGGAACGTCCAGGATCGACTTCACGCCCGCGCACACCACGGTGATCCGGGTGCGCGCCAGCAGTCCCAGGTCGGCCGACTCGTCCTGCGTCTCGGCCCACTGCCGGTGGACGCCGCCGAGGCCTCCGGTGGCGAACACGCGTACCCCCGCGCGGGCGGCCAGGAAGGCCGTCGCGGACACCGTCGTCGCCCCGCTCGCCCCCGAGGCGACGGCGAGGGGCAGGTCACGGTGGCCGAGCTTGCGGATGCCGTCCTCGTTCGCGATCCGCTCCAGCTGCTCCTTGTCCAGGCCCACGCGGGGACGCCCGTCCAGTACGGCGATCGTCGCCGGGACCGCGCCCTCCGCGCGCACCGCGTCCTCCAGCTCCGTCGCCACCTGGAGGTTGCGCGGGCGCGGCAGCCCGTGCGCGATGATCGTGGACTCCAGCGCCACGACCGGCCGTCGCGCTGCGAGCGCCTCCTGCACCTCGTCCGACACGATCAACACAGATGCCTCCCGCCCGATGATCCTCTCCTCATCCCTGGCGAGCGGGGTTGCCGGTCAAACCCCGGAAGGCGGTGGAATCCGTCGTCGCGAGGCTTCCGCCGCCCCCAACCCGCCCGACACGCACCCCACGGGCACGTGAGACGGCGTCCCGCTCAGCGGCGGACGCCCCACCTCCGTCCCTGCGCCCCGCGGTCCAGCAAGGCGATTCCGAGGGCCGCCAGACCGATCTGGATGAGCCATTCGATCCAGTCGACGCCCTTGGTGTCGGCGACCCCGAGGCCCGCGGCGACGGCGGAGCCCAGCAGGGCGGCCACGATGCCGACGAGGATCGTCGTCAGCACCCCGATGCGTTGCCGGCCGGGCAGGGCGAGACGGCCCAGCACACCGACGACGAGACCGATCACGATGGCGCTGAGAACGCCGGAGATCTCCATGTCCGTACGACTCCCTTCGCCCCCAGGCACGCCGCCCGGCGGCCGTTCGCGGTCGCCGCCGGATCCCGCACGCGCCCCCACGTCCGGGGCAGTCACTCAACCGTTTTCCCTCCGAGGGCGGTTCCCAGTCCAGGGGGTTCGGGCGGTCCGTGACTCCGCGGCAGGCGGGAGCGCTCGGGCAGGCGCGCCGTCGCGCCGGGCGTGCGCCCGTCATCGCCGCGGAGGATCCCCGTCGCCGCACCGGCGCTCCCCGCCGTGGCCGCGGGCCCCGGCCCCGGCTAGGGTGACCGGCCATGAACACGAAAGACCAGGCCGCCGCCTCATTCGCCGTGCACATTCCGGACGTCGAACTCGAACCGGAGCCGCTCGATCCCGAGCAGATCGTCTCCGGCGACCCGGTCGTGACCGGCAAGGTGCTGTGGGAGTCCGCCGACGGCAAGCAGCTGCGCGGGATCTGGCAGATCACGCCGGGCGTGGTCACCGACACCGAGGCGAACGAGCTCTTCGTGGTGGTCAGCGGACGCGCCACCGTCGAGGTCGAGGGCGGCGCCACCATCGAGGTCGGCCCGGGCGACGCGGCCGTGCTGCGCGAGGGCGACCGCACGACGTGGACGGTGCACGAGACCCTTCGCAAGGCCTACCACATCAGCCTCTGAGGTCCCCGGCCCCAGGACCGTCAGTCTCCGAGGCCCCCGGCCCCCGGGACCGTCAGTCTCCGAGGTCCGCGGAGGCCGTCGCGGCCGGGGCCCGGCGGCTGAACAGGGCGAGCGCGGCGAGCGGCAGCAGAAGCAGGGCGGCGACCAGGGTGAGCCAGCCGTAGCTCGCCCGCGCCACCACGATCCCGGCGGTCACGCCCCCGATGCCCGCCGAGGTGTTCATGACCAGGTCGGACAGGCCCTGGGCCGCGGCGCGGGCCGGCTGCGGCACCGAGTCCGTGAGCAGCGCCGAGCCGGCGACCAGCCCGGCGGACCAGCCCAGGCCCAGCAGGAACAGCCCCGCCGCCGTCCTCCCGTGGCTGTCGTCCGCCGTACCCGCGAGCAGAGCCGCACATGCCAGCAGAGCGACGGCCAGACCGATCACGGTGAACCGGCCGAACCGGTCGGAGAGGCGGCCCATCACCGGCGAGAACGCGTACATGCCCGCGATGTGTCCGCTGATGACCAGCCCGATGAGGTCGATGCTCGCGCCGTGGTGGCCGAGGTCGACCGGCGTCATCGACATGACCGACACCATCACCGTGTGCGAGACCGCGACCGTGACGAGCGCCAGCCGGGCGCCCGCCGACGCGGTCACGGCGGAGATCCCGGCCCGCAGTGAGCGCCCCCGGGCCGTCTGCTCGTCGGCGGGCGCGAGGGCACGGGCGGTCAGCAGCGGATCGGGCCGCAGCAGGACCGCCACCGTCAGGGCGGCGAGCAGGAACACGCCCGCCGCCCACAGGAACGGGCCCGCCGCCTCGGGTATGCCGAGGCCCCGGACGCTGCGGCCCGCGGGCGCCGCGATGTTCGGGCCCAGGACGGCGCCGATCGTGGTGGCCCACACGACGGTGGAGATCGCACGGGCGCGGTGCGCGGGATCCGCGAGGTCGGCCGCCGCGAACCGCGCCTGAAGGTTGGCCGAGGACGCCGCGCCGAACCCGGCCATGCCGGCCAGCAGCAGCGGGAAGCTCCCGACGACCGCGGCCACCACGACCACACCCGCACCGAGCGCGCCGATCAGATAGGCGAGGACGATGCCCGGCCGCCGCCCGCGCGCCGTCATCAGGGCGGCCAGCGGCACGGACAGCACGGCGGTCCCCGTCACGGTGGCCGTCGGCGCCAGACCGGACAGCGACTCGGTGCCGCTGACCTGCTTGGCCAGGACCGCGGCGAGCGCGATCCCGGTGGCGACGCCGAGGCCGCCGAGTATCTGACCGGCTATCAGCACGCGGGATATGCGGCGGCGCAGCGCGGCCATCTCGTACGTCGCGCCGGCTCCGGCGCTCTGTCGCTCCGTCGCACGGGGGTCCGTCCCGTTCGCCCGGGAAGAGAAGGTGGTCACCCGCGGCAGTGTCCCAGCTCGCACCGGCGTTCGACATACCTCCGGACCTCGGGTGTGGGATCCGGCAGCGTACGGACCTGCGGGACCCCGGCTTCGGAACCCGGGCTTCGGAACCCGGGCTTCGGAACCCGGGCTTCGAAACCCCGGGCCGGGCGCGGGGGCGTGGGGGCGGGAGCCTGAAGGCCCGGGGCGTGCCCCGTGTCCCGCACCCTCCCGCACCGGGAAGAGCGCGCGCCCGCCTAGAACAGCGGTTCCGGCAGCACGCCCTCCAGGGCCAGCAGCTTCCGCTTCGTCTCGAGACCGCCGCCGAATCCGCCGATGCCGCCGTCGCTCTCGACGACCCGGTGACAGGGGACGACCACCGGCAGCGGATTGGCCCCCATGGCGACGCCGACCGCCTGGGCGGCGCCGGGCTGGCCTACGCGGTGCGCGAGGTCGCCGTAGCCCACCACCGTGCCGTACGGCACGCCGGCGGCCAGCTCGCGCAGCACCTGCCGGTTGAACCCCGAGACCAGGGACCAGTCGAGGGGCAGCCGGAAGTCGTGCAGCTCGCCCGTGAAGTAGGCCCGCACCTGGCGTACGGGCTCGGCCAGCAGCGGGGAGTCCGGCGCCTTCACCGGCGTGCCGCCCAGCCGCGCGCCGATCCGCTCCAGCGCCCGGTCACGCACCGCGTCCGTGGCGTGGAAGACGACACCGACCAGGCCGGCGTCGGTCGCCGCCAGCAGCAGGGGGCCGATCCCCGTGTCCTCGACGGTCCAGACGACCCGCCGCTCGCACTGCCCATCGCTGTCCATGCCGACCACCGTACGGCCCGGCACCGACAACGCCGCCGCGTCAGTGCTCGCGCAGGTCCTTCGCGACGGCGTCGGGCACGTTGCTGATCACGCCGTCGACGCCGTAGTCGGCCACCCGACGAGCCGTCGCAGCGTCGTTCACCGTCCACGTGTACACCTGGAGACGCCTCCCGTGAGCCCCGTTGAAGGCGTGGACAAGGCTCACGTACGACCGCGAGACGGTGCTGTCGCTCGGGTTGATCTGGTCGACGAACTCCGAGTAGGCGGGCAGCTTGGCGATCGACGGGGTGCCGAGGAGCGCGGTTCTGATGTCCGGCCGGAGCCGGTGGACCGTCTGCACACTGTCGACGCCGAAGCTCTGCACGATCAGCCGTTCGTCCAGGTGCTGCTTGTTGAGCCAGCGGTCCCTGCCGAGCTCCTGCAGGATGTCGCGTTCGATGCCGGGATACAGCTCGGGATTCTTGATCTCCAGGAGCAGACTCTGGTGGTTGGCGTCGACCCGGTTCAGGTAATCCTTCAGCGTCGGCACGTGTGCGCCCGCGAACTCGGGCCCCTTCCACCGGCCGGCGTCCAGCTTGGCGATCTCGGCGGCGGTGAAGTCGCGGACGTTCCACGGAGCCCGGCCCGGATACAGCTCCTGGACGTTCGTCGTGCGCTTGAGGCTCGCGTCGTGCAGCACCACCAGGTGGCCGTCCTTGGTCCGCTGCACGTCGTTCTCGACCCAGTCGATGCCGAGCGCGTGCGCCTTGTCCACGGACTCCAGCGTGTTCTCCGGCGCGTACGCGGAGGCGCCGCGATGCCCGACGACCACGACGTTCTCGTGCTGTGCGGAGGCCGTGGTCGTGGGGAAGAACAGCGCACCGGTTCCGACCAGCGCGGCGGTGGCGGCTGCGGCAGCGCGTGTGTACACGGATACTCCTCGCATCTGGTGGTCACGGATGGTTCGAGAGTGACAGCAGAGCGTCACCATGCGTCATCCGCGACGCCGCCACAACTTGAACAAAGCCGGGCGGGTGTCATCACGAGGGGCACACACCTGAAGCAAGGCCGTGATTCTTTGCCGAACAATCGCTCAGGCGTTCCGGGCCGAGCCGTACTCTCTGCCTCAACCGCAGCCGCCCCGGCGGCCACGGAACCGGGGGCAGGACGGCCTTCCGGGGCACTACAGGTGGAAAGGCTGCCGCGCATGCAAGGCACGGTCGACGGATTCAGCTTCGGACTCGTCACGCCAGTGGTGGCCTACGTGATGGCCTGCCTGGGAGGTGCCCTCGGACTGCGCTGCACCACGAGATCGCTGCTGGTCGCGCACTCGTGGCGGCCGGGATGGCTGGCACTCGGCTCGGGGGCCATGGGGTCCGGGATCTGGACCATGCACTTCATCGCCATGATGGGGTTCAGCATCGAGGACACGCCCATCCACTACGACAGGCCGACGACGTTCGCGAGCCTCGCCGTCGCCGTTGTCATGGTCGGCGTGGGGATCTTCATCGTCGGCTTCAAGGGCACCACCGGCAGCCCCCTCTTCACCGGCGGCACCATCACCGGTCTGGGCGTCGCCTCGATGCACTACCTCGGAATGGCGGGCATGCGTCTGAACGGTCGCCTGGAGTACAACACGTTGACGGTCGCCGCCTCCGTCGTGATCGCGGTGGTGGCGTCGACGGCGGCGCTGTGGGCCGCCGGGCAGGCACGCGGCTTCCTGTGGAGCCTCGGGGCGAGTCTGGTCATGGGCCTGGCCGTGACAGGCATGCACTACACCGGCATGGCTGCCCTCTCCGTCCACCTCCACCACGGCGCCGCCGGAGCGGCCCCCGTCGGCGACCCGCCCGCCGAGCTGCTCGCGCCCATGCTGATCGGTCCGCTGGCCTTCCTCGTCCTCGCCGGAGCCGTCGTCATGTTCGACCCGCACCTGGTGGCCGCCGGACGCGCCGGACGCCCGGCGGAGCTTCCCGCAGGGGCCTTCCTGCCCCGCCCGCGCACGGAGCACCGGCTGTCCCTGCGCTCCGGCGCCCGCGCCCCGCAGCACCACGGCACCCGCACCCCGCAGGGCGTCCGAAGCCCGCAGAACTGGTGAGCCGGCCCCGTTGTCGGTGGGGGGTCGTACGGTTGATTCCATGCGGCCCGTATCCAAGATCGAACGCACGGTGGCGCCCTTCGAGGTCGTCAGCTCCTACCAGCCGAGCGGAGACCAGCCCACGGCCATCGCCGAGCTGGAAAGACGCATCAGCGCGGGGGAGAAGGACGTCGTCCTGCTCGGCGCCACCGGCACCGGCAAGTCCGCCACCACGGCGTGGATGATCGAGAAGCTTCAGCGCCCCACGCTCGTCATGGCGCCGAACAAGACGCTGGCCGCCCAGCTGGCGAACGAGTTCCGTGAGCTCCTGCCGAACAATGCGGTCGAATACTTCGTCTCGTACTACGACTACTACCAGCCCGAGGCGTACGTCCCGCAGTCGGACACCTACATCGAGAAGGACTCCTCGATCAACGAGGAGGTGGAGCGCCTGCGCCACTCCGCGACCAACTCCCTGCTCACCCGGCGGGACGTCGTGGTGGTCGCCTCGGTCTCCTGCATCTACGGCCTCGGCACCCCGCAGGAGTACGTGGACCGCATGGTCTCCCTCAAGGTCGGCGAGGAGACCGACCGCGACGAGCTGCTGCGCCGCTTCGTGGACATCCAGTACACGCGCAACGACGTGGCGTTCTCCCGCGGCACCTTCCGGGTGCGCGGCGACACCATCGAGATCTTCCCGGTCTACGAGGAGCTGGCCGTCCGCATCGAGATGTTCGGCGACGAGATCGAGGCGCTGTCCACGCTGCACCCCGTCACCGGAGAGGTCATCAGCGACGACGAACAGCTCTACGTCTTCCCGGCCTCCCACTACGTGGCGGGCCCGGAGCGCATGGAGCGGGCGGTCAACGACATCGAGCGCGAACTGGAGCAGCGGCTCGCCGAGCTGGAGAAGCAGGGCAAGCTGCTGGAGGCCCAGCGGCTGCGCATGCGCACCACCTACGACATCGAGATGCTCCGTCAGATCGGCTCCTGCTCCGGCGTGGAGAACTACTCGATGCACTTCGACGGCCGTCTGCCCGGCTCGCCGCCCAACACGCTCCTCGACTACTTCCCGGACGACTTCCTCCTCGTCATCGACGAGTCCCACGTCACCGTCCCGCAGATCGGTGCCATGTACGAGGGTGACGCCTCCCGCAAGCGCACCCTCGTCGATCACGGATTCCGGCTGCCCTCCGCGCTCGACAACCGCCCCCTGAAATGGGAGGAGTTCCAGGAGCGCATCGGGCAGACCGTGTATCTGTCCGCCACGCCCGGCGCCTACGAGCTGTCCCGTGGCGACGGCCAGGTGGAGCAGATCATCCGCCCGACCGGCCTCGTCGACCCGGAGGTCGTCGTCAAGCCCACCGAGGGCCAGATCGACGACCTGGTGCACGAGATCCGCAAGCGCGTCGAGAAGGACGAGCGGGTCCTGGTCACCACCCTCACCAAGAAGATGGCCGAGGACCTCACCGACTACTTCCTCGAACTCGGCATCCAGGTGCGCTACCTGCACAGCGACGTCGACACGCTGCGCCGTGTCGAGCTGCTGCGCGAGCTGCGCTCCGGTGAGTTCGACGTCCTCGTCGGCATCAACCTCCTCCGGGAGGGCCTGGACCTGCCCGAGGTGTCGCTCGTCGCGATCCTGGACGCCGACAAGGAGGGCTTCCTGCGCTCCGGCACCTCCCTGATCCAGACGATCGGCCGCGCCGCGCGCAATGTCTCCGGCCAGGTCCACATGTACGCCGACAAGATCACCCCGGCGATGGAGAAGGCCATCGACGAGACCAACCGCCGCCGGGAGAAGCAGATCGCGTACAACAAGGAGAAGGGCATCGACCCCCAGCCCCTCCGCAAGAAGATCAACGACATCGTCGCGACCATCGCGCGCGAGGACATCGACACCGAGCAACTGCTCGGCAGCGGCTACCGCAAGGCGGGCAAGGACGGCAAGGGCGGCAAGGCCCCGGTGCCCTCGCTGGGCTCCGCCGCCGGGAAGGCCGCAAGGACCGCCAAGGGCAAGGCCGGGGCCACCGTGCCGACGGACCGGCCCGCCGCCGAACTCGCCGAGCAGATCGAGGAGCTGACGGACCGGATGCGCGCAGCGGCGGCGGACCTGCAGTTCGAGATCGCCGCCCGGCTGCGTGACGAGGTGTCCGAGATGAAGAAGGAGCTGCGGCAGATGCGCGAGGCGGGGCTCGCCTGACGGCCCCGCGAGGCAGGGGGCCGCGCGGGCCCGGCGCGGTGGGCACGGCGCCGCCCACCCGCCCGCGGGGCCCGGGGCCGCCGCGCCACCCTGCATCTCCCGGCGCCCGTCGCCGTATCTCCCCCCGCGCCACCCTGTGTCTCAAGACCGACACAAAGTGCAGCCCGGTGTGCGTCACTGTCAGTGGCGGTGCGTAGGGTTCGAAGCAGCCGTGCACCAGGGCGGCGCGACGGGCCGCGAGTGTGCGGTAACAGGGGACAGTGCGAGAGGGGACGGCACATGACGGTCAACTTGTCCAAGGGCCAGGCCATCAGTCTGCAGAAGAACGACGGGGGCGCCCTGACCGCGGTGCGCATGGGACTCGGGTGGCAGGCGGCGCCCCGTCGAGGCCTGTTCGGCAGGCGCACCCAGGAGATCGACCTGGACGCCTCGGCCGTGCTCTTCGCGGACAAGCAGCCCGTGGACGTGGTGTTCTTCCGTCACCTCGTCAGCGACGACGGCTCGGTGCGGCACACCGGTGACAACCTCGTCGGCGGCGCGGGGCAGGGCGGTGACGACGAGGCGATCCTCGTCGACCTTCAGCGCGTCCCGGTCCACATCGACCAGATCGTCTTCACGGTGAACTCCTTCACCGGCCAGACCTTCCAAGAGGTGCAGAACGCGTTCTGCCGCATCATCGACGAGACCAACGGCCAGGAGCTCGCGCGTTACACCCTCGACGGCGGCGGCCAGTACACCGCCCAGATCATGGCGAAGGTCCACCGCGCCGGTTCCTCCTGGCAGATGACGGCACTCGGCACCCCGTCCAACGGCCGCACGTTCCAGGACCTGATGCCGGCGATCCTGCCCCACCTGTAGTCACTCAGCAGCAACAGCACTGGCCGGTACGAGGTCCGACCGCCGCAGCGGTTCGACGAGGGGGACGAACGACGATGACGGTCGAGCTGGTCCGGGGGCAGAACCACCCCCTCGCCCAGACCCGTCTGGAGATCCGCGTCTCCGCCGGCGCGCCGGTGGTCGCGGGTGCCACGCTCACGGACGAGCACGACACGGTGCGCGGCACCGGATGGGTGGCCCACCCAGGATCTCCGGCACTCCCCGGCATCGAGGCCTCCAAGCAGGCCGCCGCGGACCACCGGCTCGCGGTGGACCTGGACGCCGTCCCGGAGGAGGCACACCGGGTCAGTGTGCTGCTGGCGCTGCCCACGGGTGTCGGTGGTCCGGCGCACTTCGGTGCCGTCGCCGCTCCCTTCGTCGCGGTCACCGCCCTCGACGGCACCGAGGTGGCCAGTTACACCCTCACCGGCCTGGACAGCGAGTCCGCCGTCGTCGCCCTGGAGCTGTACCGCCGTCAGGGTGCCTGGAAGGTACGCGCGATCGGTCAGGGGTACGCGGGCGGGCTGGCCGCCCTGCTCGCCGACCAGGGTCTGTCCGAGGCGCGGGAGCTTGCCGCGGAGATCGACGAAGCGGTGGCCCGCGGTCTGGCCCGCTCGGTCGCGGCGCCCCCGCAGCGCACCACGGACGAAGCGCGGGTGCGAACGGCCGGAGGCGCGTCGCCCGGGGCGGGTACGCCGGGCGGAGCCGGCACGCAGGCTCCCGCCGAGCCGCCGACCACCGTCGCCCCCGCGCCGCAGCAGGCCCCGGGCGGGCCCGTCGACTACACCCACCCGGGCCGTAGCACCGGCGCACCGCCCCCGCCCATGGCGCCCCCGCCCTCCGACGGCGCGGCCGCCGGACCGTTCGCCGGGGACGCCACCGGCTGGTCCATGGACGAGCGGCTCTACAACCAGGTGTGGGGCATGTTCGAGGACCTGGCGCGGACCACCGCCGCGTACCGCAGCGCGGTCGACTTCGCGGACTCGCGCCGGGAGCAGGAGCTCGACAAGGTGCTCGCCGACCCGCGCAACAGGGCCGCCGGCGGCGCGGACGTGGCCCGCGAGGCCGCTCGCGCACGGCACGCGGAGCTCACCGACCGGGCCAGGGACGCCTACGACCGGGATGTCGCCCAGCTCGCCGCGGAGGCGTCCGTCGTCGAGCCCGCGCTGCCCCCGGCCTACGCCGGCTGGGACAACCCGGTCTGGCACGCCTACCGCGTCCCCACCGAGCCCCCGATGGCACTGCGCCTGGGCGATCTCCATCTTCCGGAGAGCCCGGAGCTGCGCATTCCGATGCTGCTCAGGCTGCCCCTGGAGCGAGGCCTGTGGATCGACAGCGGTCGCACGCACACGGCCGCCGCCGAGGTGTACGCCGATGCGCACGACCTGCGACGGCTCGCGATGGAGAGCGCCGTCGCGCATGCGGCGCGGCTGCTCGCGGCCCATCCGGTGGGTGAGTTCGCCGTGCACGTCATCGACCCGGCGGGTTCCGCCGCCGGCCCGCTGGAGCCGTTGATGCGCGCGGGCGTCCTCGCCTCGCCCCCGGCCGTCGGGGCCGCCGGAGTCGGTGCCCTGCTGGACCGGCTCACCCGGCGCGTGGACCTGGTGCAGATGGCCGTCCGCAGCGAGGCGTCCGACGCCCTGCCGCCGGATGTGGACACCGCCCGGCAGCTCCTCGTCGTGAACGACTTCCCGCACGGCTTCGACGACCGGGCCGTCAACCAGCTGCGCTATCTGGCCGACGAGGGACCGGACGTGGGCGTCCACCTGATGATGGTCGCGGACCGGGAGGACACCGCCGGGTTCGGGCCGCTGCTCGACCCGCTGTGGCGCTCCCTGCTGCGGCTGACGCCGGTACCGGACGACCACCTGGCGGACCCCTGGGTCGGGCACGCATGGACGTACCGGCCGTCGCTCGTCCCGCCCGGCAGCCAGATCCTGCACCAGGTGCTCACCCAGGTGGCGCAGGCCCGTCGAGCCTGGGACCACTGACACCCGGACACCCGCCCCGACCTGCGTACTTGGGATCACCTTTACCAAGCCCTTTACCATTCCTTGGTGTTTCGGGTACTGTTTTCCACGCGGAGGGGAGTACTCCCGAACGCGGCGCGCCCGTCAGTACGGACCTGTCCAAGGTCCCGGGGCGCCGGCCCGCGGCGCAGGTGGAGCGCCATGCGCCCGGGTGGAGGAGACCTCCGGCAGCGACGACGCTGAAAGTTGCCGTGACGACTGCCGGAGGAGCAGTGGACGTAACCCTGACCATGTGGGTTCTGACGATCGTGGGCCTGTGCGTCCTGATCGGGGCCGACTTCTTCATCGGCCGCAAGCCCCACGACGTATCCATCAAGGAAGCCGGGATCTGGACGGTCGTCTGGATCGTCCTGGCCGCCCTCTTCGGGCTGGGTCTGCTGCTGTTCGAGGGCGGACAGCCCGCCGGGGAGTTCTTCGCGGGCTTCGTCACCGAGAAGTCGCTGAGCGTCGACAACCTCTTCGTCTTCGTCCTGATCATGGCGAAGTTCGCGGTCCCGTCGCAGTACCAGCAGCGCGTGCTGCTGATCGGCGTGCTCATCGCGCTGGTGCTGCGCGCGCTCTTCATCGCCGCGGGCGCGGCGATCATCGCCAGCTTCTCCTGGGTCTTCTTCATCTTCGGCGCCTTCCTCATCTGGACGGCCTGGAAGCTGGTCCAGGAGGCCAGAGCCGAGGAGCACGACGAGGAGTACCAGGAGAACAAGCTGCTGAAGGCCGCTGAGAAGCGGTTCGGTGTGGCCGACCGCTACCACGGCACCAAGTTGTGGATCCGGCAGAACGGCAAGCGCGTGATGACACCGATGCTGGTCGTCGTCCTCGCCATCGGCACCACCGACGTGCTCTTCGCGCTCGACTCGATCCCCGCGATCTTCGGCCTCACCCAGGACCCGTACATCGTCTTCACCGCCAACGCCTTCGCCCTGATGGGGCTGCGGCAGCTGTACTTCCTCATCGGCGGTCTGCTGGAGCGGCTCGTCCACCTCAGCTACGGCCTGTCGGTGATCCTCGGCTTCATCGGCATCAAGCTGGTGCTGCACGCGCTGCACGAGTCCGGTGTGCCGGCTCCGGAGATCTCCACTCCGGTCTCGCTGGCCGTCATCTGCGCGGTGCTCGTCATCACGACGGCGACCAGCCTCATGACCTCCAGGAAGCAGGCGCGCGCCGAGGCGGTGCAGAAGCAGAGCGCCGACGTATGACGGGCACCGGTGCACCGACGACCCGGCGTAGGGCGGCGGCCGTGGTCGCGCAGCCGCCGCCGCACCGCCGTACGACGTGGGGCGGGCGCCGCGGCGCTCTGCGGCGGTCGGGTCCATGACCGTCCGGCTCCGGGCCCTCGTGGCACGGTGGACGTCGGTCGTGCCGGTCCTCGCCGTCGTCCTCCTCGCCTTCACCTGGGGCCGCGCCCTGCCCGTACCCCTCGTCGGCCTGGTCACCCTGGTCCTCGCCGGGTCCGTCCTCGCGGCGGTGCACCATGCGGAGGTCATCGCACACCGCGTCGGAGAGCCCTTCGGCTCGCTCGTCCTCGCGGTCGCCGTGACCGTCATCGAGGTCGCGCTGATCGTCACCCTGATGATCGACGGCGGGCCCAAGAGCGCCACGCTGGCCCGCGACACCGTCTTCGCCGCGGTCATGATCACCTGCAACGGCATCGTGGGCCTGTGCCTGCTGGTCGCCGCGCTGCGCCACCGCGTGGCCGTCTTCAATCCGGAGGGCACGGGGGCGGCCCTCGGCACCGTCGCGACCCTGGCGACGCTCAGCCTGGTCCTGCCGACGTTCACCACCAGCAAGCCGGGCCCGGAGTTCTCCACCGCCCAGCTCACCTTCGCGGCCCTCGCCTCGATCGTCCTGTACGGGCTGTTCGTGGCGACCCAGACGGTGCGGCACCGCGACTACTTCCTGCCGCCCACCCGGCAGGGCGCCGTCACCGACACGGATGTCCACGCCCACCGGCCGTCGTCCCGCGCCGCGCTGCTGAGCCTCGGCCTGCTGGGCCTTGCGCTGGTCGGCGTCGTCGGACTCGCCAAGGGCGTCTCGCCGACGATCGAGTCCGGTGTGCAGGCCGCGGGTCTGCCCGCCTCGGTGGTCGGGGTCGTCATCGCCCTGCTGGTGCTCCTGCCCGAGACGATCGCCGCGGTGCGCGCCGCACGCCGTGACCGTGTGCAGACCAGCCTGAACCTCGCCCTGGGCTCCGCGATGGCCAGCATCGGCCTCACCATCCCGGCCGTCGCGGCCGCCTCCCTCTGGCTGTCGGGGCCGCTCGTGCTGGGCCTCGGCCCCGTTCACATGGTGCTGCTCGCGCTGACCGTCGTCGTCGCCACGCTCGTCGTGGTGCCGGGCCGCGCCACGCTGCTCCAGGGCGGTGTGCATCTCGTCGTGTTCGCCGCGTACCTGGAGCTGGCGGTCACCCCGTAGCGGCCCGAGCGGGCCGGCCGGGGGAGCGGGGCGCGGGCCGCTCAGCCCACCGCCGCTTCCGCCTCCGTCTCGGCCGCCGCAGCGAGCCGCGGACGGGTCTCCGGCAGCAGCGCGAAGCACCCCAGACTCAGCAGCCCGACTCCGGCCAGATAGGCGGCCACGCCCCACGGCGCTCCCGTGCTCTGCCGCTCCAGCGCCGTCGCCACGATCGGAGTGAGGGCACCCCCGAGTACCCCGCCCAGGTTGTAGCCGACGGCCGCACCCGTGCAGCGCACCCGCGGTGCGTAGAGCTCGGGAAGGTACGCGCCGATCACGGCGAACATCGTGATGAACCCCAGCAGCGCACCCAGGAAGCCGAGGAACATCAGCAGCGGTTCACCGGTCGCCAGCAGCGCGATCAGCGGGAACATCCAGACGACGGTCGCGGTGCAGCCGGCCAGGCACAGTGGCCGCCGCCCCCACCGGTCGCCCAGCAGTGCGACCAGCGGCGTCACCGCGGCCTTCACGACGACGGCCGCCATGATGCAGGTGAGCATGACGGTACGGCTCACTCCCAGTCGCTCCGTACCGAAGGCGAGCGACCATGTAGTCACCGTGTAGAACACCGCGTACCCGATCGCGAGCGCGCCGGCGGTCAGCAGCACCAGGCGCCCGTGCCCGCGCATCACCTCGACGAGCGGCAGGCGCGCGCGGTCCCTGAGCTCCAGGAAGTGCGGGCTCTCCGTGACCGACCTGCGCAGCCACAGCCCCGCCAGGGCCAGCGCACCGGCCGCCCAGAACGGCACCCGCCATCCCCAGTCGGTGAACTGTGCGTCCGTGAGCGTCGCGGACAGCGCGAGAACGATGCCGTTGGCCAGCAGGAACCCGAGGGGCGGACCGATCTGCGGGAAGCTCGCCCACAGCCCGCGCCGCGAGGCCGGCGCGTGCTCCGCCGTGAGCAGCACGGCCCCGCCCCACTCGCCCCCGACGCCGATGCCCTGAAGGAAGCGCAGCACCAGCAGCACCACGGGGGCTGCCACACCGATCGAGCCGTATGTGGGCACACAGCCCACCGCGACCGTCGAAGCGCCCGTCAGCAGCAGCGAGACGATCAGCACCGGGCGGCGGCCGTGGCGGTCGCCGATGTGCCCGAACAGCATCGAGCCGAGCGGCCGGGCCACGAAGCCCGCACCGAAGGTCCCGAACGCGGCCAGTGTTCCCGCCAGCGGCGAGAACGTGGGGAAGAACAGCGGGCCGAGGACCAGTGCGGCCGCGGTCCCGTACACGAAGAAGTCGTAGAACTCGATGGCCGTCCCGGCAAGGGAGGCGGCCGCGAGTCGCACCATCGACGGCGGAGCCCCGGGGCCGGATACGGAGTGTGCAGTGCGCATGCCACGTCAACTACCCACAGTGATCGCCGGTTACGGGGGCGCGCGGAGGCGAGCGGCGCACCGGGGGTGGCGTGATAGACCTCCCCTGAAGCGCCGATCCGACCCGGAGGTGAAGCGCCGATCCGACCGGAGGCACGCATGACCCGCCCGACCCGCTCGCTCGCCACGGCCCCCGTCATGATCCTGAACGGGCCGAACCTGAACCTCCTCGGGCAGCGCCAGCCGGAGATCTACGGGTCCGACACGCTCGCCGACGTGGAGGCGCTGTGCGCCAGGACGGCCGCCGCGCACGGCGGGACCGTCGACTTCCGGCAGTCCAACCACGAGGGCGAGTTGGTGGACTGGATCCACGAGGCCCGGCTCAACCACTGCGGCATTGTCATCAACCCCGCTGCCTATTCGCACACGTCGGTGGCGATCCTGGATGCGCTCAACGCCTGCGACGGGCTGCCGGTGCTGGAGGTCCACATCTCGAACATCCACCGGAGGGAAGCCTTCCGGCACCACTCGTACGTCTCGCAGCGTGCCGACGGTGTGATCGCGGGCTGCGGTGTGCAGGGGTACGCGTTCGCGGTGGAGCGGGTCGCGGCGCTCGTGGCGGCCGCGTCCTGAGGGACGGAGTTCCGATGCCGGCCCGTCGGCCGGGGGCGTGCCCCGGACGACGCGCCGTCGTCGTGCGCCCGTCATGCACCTCGCTTACGGCGCACGGCACTTGGGGCACTTCGGCCGGCGGTGGAGCCGGCCGGGGCGCGGCCCGGAGGCGGTGCGCCCCCGGACCGCACCGGTGTCACCAGCCGCGCGCGTGCCACTCCGGGAGGTGCGGCCGCTCGGCGCCGAGCGTCGTGTCGTTCCCGTGCCCGGGGTAGACCCAGGTCTCGTCGGGGAGCCGGTCGAAGATCTTCGTCTCCACATCGTGGATGAGGCTCGCGAACGCCTTCGCGTCCTTATGGGTGTTGCCCACGCCACCCGGGAACAGGCAGTCCCCGGTGAACACATGCGGGTGTCCGTGCGGGTCGTCGTAGACGAGCACGATGGAGCCCGGTGTGTGGCCCACCAGGTGTCGCGCCGTCAGTTCGACGCGGCCGACCCGGATGGTGTCGCCGTCGTCGACCGGGACGTCGGTCGTCACCGGAATGCCCTCGGCGTCGTGGCGTCCCGCGTACGTGCGCGCGCCCGTCGCGTCCACGACCTCCGCCAGGGCCTGCCAGTGGTCGCCGTGCCGATGCGTGGTGACGACGGACGTGATGCCGTCGTCACCGATCAGCGTCAGCAGTGTGTGCGCATCGTTGGCCGCGTCGATCAGCAGCTGCTCGCCGGTGGCCCGGCAGCGCAGCAGATAGGAGTTGTTGTCCATCGGGCCGACCGCGACCTTGGAGATCATCAGGTCCTGCAGCTCGTGGACATCCGCAGGACCGCCGACCTTCACCGCTCCGCTGTACGTCATGGGAGTCAGCCTACTCAGCGGTCCCGGACCGTGGCGGCAAGGAGCGCGTATCTACAGGGGCGGCAGTGTCGGCAGCGGGCCGCCGGAGGCGTTCAGTGCGGACCCGTCCCGGCGGCCCGACAGCCAGCCGAGGAGATCCGCCTGGTGGCCCGTCACCGTGACCGGGGCGTCGTCACGGCCGCCCGTGGTGAGGGTGCGGCCGTCCTGCTGCCTGATCGTGACGGCCGGCAGGTCTGCGCGGCCCCGGAAGCGCTCGGCGAGGAAGGAGATCTCCTGCTGGACGAACGCGTCCGGGAGGTCCTCCAGCTCGTACCCGATGCCGAGGTCGACATGGTGCAGCTCGACCTCGACGAGCCGGCGGAAGGGCACCCGGGACGCGGAGTCGGTGACGCCGTTGCGGAGCTCGACCGTGCGGGACCAGTCGGCCGGTTCGCCCGCCGTCTCCTCGAAGCGGGCCGCGCTCTCGCGCACGTCGGCGAGCTGGGCGTCGAGGGGGCGCGGGGCGTCCCGCTCGATGTCGGCGTCCCGCGTCTCGGAGCTCGCGTACATGGGCAGACCCCGGAGTACGTTCGCGAGGGCGTCCGCGTTGCGCGCCAGATGTGCGAGGACGTGCCCGCGGGTCCAGCCCGGAAGCCGTGACGGACCGGCCACGGATGCGTTGTCCAGTTTGGCCGCTGCGGTCAGCAGCCGCTCGGTCGCGTCGAGTACGGACGCCAGGTCACGCGCATGATCATTCATGGCTCCGACGATAGCCGCGCCACACGTTCGGGTGAAGGTGGTCGACCAGGCCCACGAATCGAATGTACGTGCTATAAGCTCGACCGCGGTATCAGGCATCCTTGGTAGTCCGGGATTCCGGCAAGGGGATTCCGGCAACCAGTTCCTCGCTGAGGCGGCCCCCCATAGTCTGAGAAGGCCGGGGCCCCGCCCCTGTCGTTCTCTCAAGAAAGGTGCGGACCGGCTGTGGCCGACCGTCTCATCGTCCGTGGCGCGCGTGAGCACAACCTGAAGAACATCTCGCTCGACCTTCCGCGCGACGCGCTCATCGTCTTCACGGGCCTGTCCGGGTCCGGCAAGTCCTCGCTGGCGTTCGACACGATCTTCGCCGAGGGCCAGCGGCGCTACGTGGAGTCACTGTCCTCCTACGCCCGGCAGTTCCTCGGGCAGATGGACAAGCCGGACGTCGACTTCATCGAGGGTCTCTCCCCGGCGGTCTCGATCGACCAGAAGTCGACCTCGCGCAACCCGCGCTCGACGGTCGGCACCATCACCGAGGTCTACGACTACCTCCGTCTGCTCTTCGCGCGTATCGGCAAGCCGCACTGCCCGGAGTGCGGGCGCCCCATCTCCCGCCAGTCGCCGCAGGCGATCGTCGACAAGGTGCTGGACCTGCCCGAGGGCAGCCGCTTCCAGGTCCTGTCGCCGCTCGTGCGCGAGCGCAAGGGCGAGTTCATCGACCTCTTCAACGATCTTCAGACGAAGGGCTACAGCCGCGCCCGCGTCGACGGAGAGACCATCCAGCTCTCCGACCCGCCGAAGCTGAAGAAGCAGGAGAAGCACACCATCGAGGTGGTCGTCGACCGCCTCACGGTGAAGGACAGCGCCAAGCGACGCCTGACGGACTCCGTGGAGACCGCCCTGGGCCTCTCCGGAGGCATGGTCGTGCTCGACTTCGTCGACCTCCCCGAGGACGACCCCGAGCGCGAGCGCATGTACTCGGAGCACCTGTACTGCCCGTACGACGATCTGTCCTTCGAAGAGCTGGAGCCGCGCTCCTTCTCCTTCAACTCGCCCTTCGGCGCCTGCCCCGACTGCACCGGCATCGGCACACGCATGGAGGTCGACGCCGAGCTGATCGTCCCCGACCCGGAGCGCACCCTCGACGAGGGCGCGATCCACCCGTGGTCGGGCGGCCACACCAAGGACTACTTCGGACGGCTCATCGGGGCGCTCGCGGACGCCCTGGGCTTCCGCACCGACATCCCCTTCGCGGGCCTCCCCGCGCGCGCGAAGAAGGCCCTGCTGTACGGGCACAGGACCCAGATCGAGGTGCGCTACCGCAACCGGTACGGCCGTGAGCGGGTCTACACGACGGCCTTCGAAGGCGCCGTGCCGTTCGTGAAGCGGCGCCACAGCGAGGCCGAGAGCGACGCCAGCAGGGAGCGCTTCGAGGGCTACATGCGCGAGGTGCCCTGCCCCACCTGCGAGGGCACCCGGCTCAAGCCGATCGTGCTCGCCGTGACCGTCATGGGGAAGTCCATCGCGGAGGTCTCCGCGATGTCGATCAGCGACTGCGCGGACTTCCTGGGCGAGCTGAAGCTGAACGCACGCGACAAGAAGATCGCCGAGCGGGTCCTCAAGGAGGTCAACGAACGCCTGCGGTTCCTGGTCGACGTCGGCCTGGACTATCTGTCCCTGAACCGCGCGGCCGGCACGCTGTCCGGCGGCGAGGCCCAGCGCATCCGTCTGGCGACCCAGATCGGCTCCGGCCTCGTGGGCGTCCTGTACGTCCTCGACGAGCCGTCCATCGGCCTGCACCAGCGCGACAACCACCGCCTCATCGAGACGCTGGTGCGGCTGCGCGACATGGGCAACACGCTCATCGTCGTGGAGCACGACGAGGACACGATCAAGGTCGCCGACTGGGTCGTCGACATCGGCCCGGGCGCCGGTGAGCACGGCGGCAAGGTCGTCCACAGCGGACCGCTGGGCGACCTCCTGAAGAACACCGACTCGATGACCGGCAAGTACCTGTCCGGCAAGAAGGCCATCGCGCTTCCGGACATCCGGCGCCCCGTCGACACCAAGCGCCGGCTCACCGTGCACGGCGCGCGCGAGAACAACCTCCGGGACATCGACGTGTCCTTCCCGCTGGGCGTGTTCACGGCCGTCACGGGTGTCTCGGGCTCCGGCAAGTCGACCCTCGTCAACGACATCCTGTACACCCACCTGGCGCGTGAACTCAACGGCGCCAGGAACGTCCCCGGGCGGCACACCCGTGTGGACGGCGACGACCTCGTCGACAAGGTCGTGCACGTCGACCAGTCGCCCATCGGCCGTACACCGCGGTCGAACCCGGCGACGTACACCGGCGTCTTCGACCACGTCCGCAAGCTGTTCGCGGAGACGACGGAGGCGAAGGTGCGCGGCTATCTGCCCGGGCGCTTCTCGTTCAACGTCAAGGGCGGCCGCTGCGAGAACTGCTCCGGCGACGGCACCATCAAGATCGAGATGAACTTCCTCCCGGACGTCTACGTCCCCTGCGAGGTGTGCCACGGCGCGCGCTACAACCGGGAGACGCTGGACGTCCACTACAAGGGCAAGTCCATCGCCGAGGTGCTCGACATGCCCATCGAGGAGGCGCTCGACTTCTTCGAGGCGGTTCCGGCCATCGCGCGCCACCTCAGGACGCTCAACGACGTCGGCCTGGGCTACGTCCGGCTCGGCCAGTCCGCGCCGACGCTGTCCGGCGGCGAGGCCCAGCGCGTCAAGCTCGCTTCGGAGCTGCAGAAGCGTTCCACGGGACGCACGGTGTACGTCCTCGACGAGCCCACCACCGGTCTGCACTTCGAGGACATCAGCAAGCTGATCTCGGTGCTGTCCGGGCTCGTCGACAAGGGCAACACGGTCATCGTCATCGAGCACAACCTGGACGTGATCAAGACGGCCGACTGGATCGTCGACATGGGCCCCGAAGGCGGCAACGGCGGCGGCCTCGTCGTCGCCGAAGGCACGCCGGAGCAGGTCGCGGGAGTGCCGGAGAGCCACACCGGCAAGTTCCTGCGGGAGATCCTCGGCGAGCGCGTCAGCGACGCGGAGTGGGCCCAGGGCAACGGCGGCAGGAAGGCGGTCGCGGCGAAGTCGTCGGCCAGGAAGACCGCCACGGCCAGGACGACGACCGGGACGAAGCCGACCGCCGCGGCGAAGAAGCCCACCTCCCGCGCGCGGAAGGCCTGACGGCCGCCACCCGCGTGCGGGGGCGCGTGTCACGCGGTTCGGGGCGGTGCCTGTACGGCACCGCCCCGAGCGCACTACCGGACGCAGGCCTGCCCCCCGGGGGCCCCGGGGGGCAGGCGGTGCCCTGCGGGTCAGGCCCGGCCCGACCCGCAGGACGTTCCCCAGCCCTCCAGCTCCCAGGCGTACGGTGGTTGGGCCCCCTGCCGCGAGCAGGTGACCGCGGCCGCGCGCGCCGCGAACCCGAGCACGTCCCGCCACGCGGCCTCGTCGAGTGCCGCCAGCGCCTCCACGGAGAGTGCGTCATGCGCCGCGAGCCGGTGCAGCAGCGCGGCGTTCACGGTGTCGCCCGCCCCGATCGTGTCGACGACGTCGACCGGCAAACCCGGCACGCCGAACTCCCCGCCGCCCCGGGTGAAAACCGTCAGCCCGTCGCGGCCGCGGGTCACCACCACGGCCGCCGGTCCGGCCTCCAGCCACTCCTGCGGGGAGCCGCCGAGCCATGCGGCGTCGTCCTCGGACAGCTTCAGCAGCCCGGTGTGCGGCAGCCAGCCGCGGAACCGGGAACGGTACGCATCGGCGTCGGGGATCAGCCCCGGCCGGATGTTCGGGTCGAGCGCCGTGAAGACGCCCTGCGCGGACGCGCTGCGCATCAGCTCCTCGTACGCGCTCGCGCCCGGCTCCAGGACCAGCGAGCACGTGCCGAACGACACCGCGCGTGTCCCGGCGGGCAGCGCGTCCGGGACCGTGAACAGCCTGTCCGCCGTCCCCTCGACGTAGAACGCGTAGCCCGCCGAGCCGTCCGCGCCGATCGAGGCGACCGCCAGCGTCGTCGGCTCCGTGCCCCGCTGCACGGCCGCCACGTCCACGCCTGCCTCCCGCAGCCCGTCCAGCAGCGCCTCGCCGAACGGGTCGGCCGACACCCGGGAGCAGAAGGACGTGACGGAGCCCAGCCGGCCCAGCGCCACGGCGGTGTTGTACGGGCCGCCACCCAGCCGAGGCGCCAGCGAGGGCAGGCCGCTGTCGGCACGAGGACCCTCCGGCACGAGGTCGATCAGGGCCTCTCCGGCGACGACGATCACGAGGGGAGTCCTTTCGGGAAGGGTGACACAGGGCTCGGACGGCCTGGGTCACCGGCGGCCGGCGGGCAGCCGCAGGATGTGCGGTGGACGAGCGTGCAGGGCAGCCGCACCGCGCGCGGCGCGGCCTCCGGAGCGGCCAGCCGGTCGAGCAGCAGACGTACGGCGGCCGCGCCGATCTCCCTGCCCGGCTGGGCGACCGCGGTCAGACGGGGCTCGAACAGATCGGCCCAGGAGAAGTCGTCGAAGCAGCACAGCGCGATGTCGTCGGGCACGGACAGCCCGCGGGCCCGCAGCGTCCGCAGCGCGCCGATGGTCATCGCGTTGTTGGCGGTGACCAGCGCGGTCGGCGGGGCGGCCACGTCCAGCAGTGCGGCGGTGGCGCTCGCCGCACCGTCCGCCTCGGACAGGCCGCTCGCGACCAGCGACGGGTCGTACCCGAGCCCGGCCCCGGCGAGCCCCCGCCGGTACCCGGTCAGACGGTCCGCGGTCGTGCTCAGGCCCGGCAGGCCCGCGACCAGCCCGATCCGCCGGTGCCCCAGTTCCGCGAGGTGCCCCACGAGGTCCTCGACGGGCCCGGCGCCCTCCGCACCCACCTGGTCGAACGGGCCGTCGACGAACCGGTCGAGGAACACCGTCGGCACGGCGCACCGGGCGAGGTCGTCGAGCAGCCCGGACGGATCGGCCGACGGTGCGACGATCAGGCCGTCCACCCGCCGCTCGTGCAGCAGCCGCACGGCCCGGCGCTCATGGACAGGGTCGTCGTGCGGATCGGCGATCAGCAGGCTGTAGCCGTGTGCGAGCGCCGACTCCTCGATCCCCCGCAGGATGTCCGTGAAGTGTGGATTGCTGATCGGCGACACCGCCAGGCCGATGGACTGCGTGCGCGCGGTCACCAGCGACCTGGCCAGGGTGTTGTGCGTGTAGCCGAGGGCGTCGATCGCGTCGAGCACCGCGCGGCGCGTCGCCGGGCGCACCGGCCGGGTGTCGTTGAGGACGTGCGAGACGGTCGCGACGGACACGCCCGCATGCCGGGCCACGTCGGCCATGGTCGCCATCGGACTCCCTCCCGTCGCCGGCCTCTGTGCGTCGAGCGGAACGTACCGCATGGGCAGCGGGTACGTAAACGCTTGCGCAAACGTTTACGTCCTGGGCCCGGGTATCGTCGACGGGCCATCGATCCCTGCACCGTGGAGCAGCCATGCCCGGCCCCTCGTCCTCCTCCTCGTCCGCCCCATCGGCATCCCGCCGCACCGTGCTGCGCGGGGCGGCCCTCGTCCCGGCCGCCGGGCTCGGGATCACCGCCTGCGCGGCGCCGGACGACGGCAAGAGCCACTCGGGACCCGCCACCCCGGTCGAGCTGGGCCCCGAGAGCGAGCTGCCCAAGGGCGGCGTCAAGCTCTACCGGAACGAGAACGTCGTGGTGAGCCGCGGCAAGGACGGCTCCCTCAAGGGCTTCGACACGCACTGCACGCACCAGGGCTGCGCCATCCGGGACCTGCGCGGCACCGAGCTGGTCTGTCCGTGCCACGGCAGCAAGTTCGACGCCACGAACGGCCAGGTGCTCGGCGGCCCCGCAAGCGTGCCGCTGACCGAGGTCCCGGTGAGCGTGCACGGCGGGAAGATCATGGAGGGCGGGAAGGCCTGACGCGGCCCTGCGGGCCGACGCGGTCGGGCCCGGGGGAGCACCGCGGCGCGGAGGCCGGGCAGGGCCGCGGCTAGTCCCAGTCCCACCCGATCCCGAGGAGCCCGGCCCGTACCTGCGGCTCCACGAGGTGCACGGATCGGTGGGGGCCGTTCAGCGTCAGGTCCCGGCGCCCGCTGCGCGGAGCCGCCGCCGACTGCTGGGCGAACCGGTGGCAGCGCACCGGAAGCGCGTCGTCCGAGAAGCGCACCTGGAGCGTGTACTGGCCGCCCGCGAAGCTGAAGCCGCGCACGTACTCGGTGCACGGCCCGGCGGTGCCGTCCTCGAAGGCGTACCGGAACAAGTGGGTGTCCCCGCCGCCCAGCCGGACGTCGAACAGCAGCTCGGCCACGAGCAGCCCGGTGTCGTGGTGCCGCCGCACCCGGCCGGTGCGGCAGTTCTCCAGGGCGTGCACGGCCATCCGGTCCGGCATGCACCCGGGGTCGCCGTAGTGGATCGCCACATAGCGGTCCACTCCGTCCCGATGGGCGCGCACGATCTGGTGCGACTCGCGGCCCAGCAGCTCGCGCCCGGGGCCGATGCGCACGCGTTCATGGTGCCCGACCGTGTGCAGCCCGCCGTCGAGCGGCGACTCCAGGTCGGCGAGCAGGTTCTCCAGCACTCCGGACGCCTCCATCAGGGACCGGTACGAACGCGCGGCGGGGCGCTCCGTGCCGGGGTCGTCCTCGGCCCTGACAAGAAGGCGGACCAGGGACTCGTCCGGCAGCCGGAGGATCTCCTCCAGTGCCCGTACGGCGCGCATCGACTCGGGACGCTGTGGGCGCCGTGCGCCCTGCTGCCAGTAACTCAGGCTCGTCACGCCGACCTTGACGCCGCGACGTGCCAGATGGTGCTGCACTCGGTGCAGGGAGAGGCCGCGGGCGGCTATCGCCGCGCGGAGCGCGGCGTGGAACGGTCCCGCGCGCAGTGCCGTCTCCAGGTCGTTCGTGGCGGCGTCCGCGAAGGGTGTGCCGTGCCGCATGAGGGGCCTCTCTGTGAATGTCCACGACGGCTGGTCGGGCCGTTCGCGCAATTCCTCGGGGTCGCCCCGGCCGGCGTGCACGCGCATTCACACCTGTGGGCCCGTGTTCACGACCTCAAGTCATTCCGCATTGAAGCGTGTTGACCTTGTCCGGACAACACTTGATGCTCATCCGCGGCGTCCGGATGTGCTCCTCCATGCCTCCGTCCGCCTGCGGTGATGCGGTGCGTGACCGGATGGGCACCCACGGTGGGTGCGGAAGCGGTTCCCCCGCGCGCGGGACGGTGGCCGGGACCCGTCGGCGGGTTCGCCGGACAGGTGCGGGGCGGCGCTACGGTGCTGGACGTGGGGCGGCGTGCGCGGCCGGGTTGGGGGTTCACGGGACTGCGCGCCGGACTGCTCACGGGGCGAGGCGCGGGACGGCTTACGGGGTGAGGTGCGGTCGGCACATGGGACGGCGCGGGGAACACGGGGGACGACGTGCGGCGCGTACAGGGCGACGTACCGACCGCATGACGCGACGTGCGGAGCGTACGGGGCGATGGACGCGTCGTGGGGCAGGGACCGTGCTCGCGGGCGCCGTGGCCGCCCTGCTGCTCGGGGCCGGGGCACCGCTTGCCTGCGCCGCCGGACCGCCCGGGTCCCCGTTTACGACGGCGCACCGGGCCGACGCGGTACCCGGGACGCCCGACGGGCTCTCCCGCTCCTTCGCCGATGCCGATGCCGCCGCCGTGCGGTCCCGGGAAGGGGCCGTCGCCCGTATGCGCGGCGTCGCCCCGCCCGCGCACCACCAGGGCGGGCACCCGGACCCTGCGCACCCGCGATCCGGCCGGGACGCCGGGTACGAGGCCGTCTCGCGGCCCGACCGGGCCCGCACGCGCGCCCCGGGAACCACCGGCGGCGACGCCCCGGCCGGCACCCCCACCGGGGACGGTACGAGGACCCCGGTGGCCATAGCCTCCGGGATCGCCGCGCTGGGCGCCCTCGCCGCCCTGGTCCTCTCCGTCCGGTCCCTGCTGCGCCGTCGTCCGCGGTCCCGTCCCTAGGGGACGTCGGCCCCGGGTCCGGACGGCGGACCCGGCCCCCGTAGGCCCCGGAGCGACCGCCTTCCGGCCGGACCGGCGACGCCCCGGAGCGGTGTCCGGGCAGGACCCCGGAGTGTCGGTCCGCGCCAGTAGGGTGTGGGCATGGCCGACCCCTCCAGCTATCGCCCCAAGCCGGGACAGATCCCCGACTCGCCGGGGGTCTACAAGTTCCGTGACGAGCACCGGCGCGTCATCTACGTCGGGAAGGCCAAGAGCCTGCGCCAGCGCCTGGCGAACTACTTCCAGGACCTCGCGGGCCTGCACCCGCGCACCCGCACCATGGTCACCACGGCGGCCTCCGTGGAGTGGACCGTGGTGTCGACGGAGGTCGAGGCGCTCCAGCTGGAGTACTCGTGGATCAAGGAGTTCGATCCCCGGTTCAACGTCAAGTACCGCGACGACAAGAGCTATCCGTACCTCGCGGTGACCATGAACGAGGAGTTCCCGCGCGTGCAGGTCATGCGTGGTCACAAGAAGAAGGGCGTGCGCTACTTCGGGCCGTACGCCCACGCCTGGGCCATCCGGGACACCGTCGACCTGCTGCTGCGCGTCTTCCCGGTGCGCACCTGCTCCGCCGGCGTGTTCAAGAACGCGGCCCGTACCGGCCGACCCTGCCTGCTCGGCTACATCGGCAAGTGCTCGGCGCCCTGCGTGGGCCGCGTGAGCCCCGAGGAGCACGGTGAACTCGCCGAGGAGTTCTGCGACTTCATGGCCGGCCGCACGGGCACGTACATCCGCCGTCTCGAGCAGAGGATGGCGGAGGCCGCCGAAGAGCTGGAGTACGAGCGGGCGGCCCGGCTGAGGGACGACGTCGAGGCCCTCAAGAAGGCGATGGAGAAGAACGCGGTCGTCCTGGCCGACGCGACCGACGCCGACCTGATGGCCCTCGCCGAGGACGAGCTGGAGGCCGCGGTCCAGATCTTCCACGTACGCGGAGGCCGGGTGCGCGGCCAGCGCGGCTGGGTCACCGACAAGGTGGAGGCCGTCACCACGGGTGACCTCGTCGAGCACGCGCTGCAGCAGCTGTACGGTGAGGAGAGCGGCGACTCCGTACCGAAGGAGGTCCTGGTCCCGGCCCTGCCGGACCCGATAGCGCCGGTGCAGGAGTGGCTGACCGGACGCCGCGGCTCGAACGTGTCGCTCCGCATCCCGCAGCGCGGTGACAAGAAGGCCCTCATGGAGACCGTACAGCGCAATGCGCAGCAGGCGCTGGCACTGCACAAGACCAAGCGGGCATCCGACCTCACCACCCGCTCGCGCGCGCTGGAGGAGATCACCGAGGCCCTGGACCTCGACAGCGCCCCGCTGCGCATCGAGTGCTACGACATCTCGCACCTCCAGGGCGACGACGTGGTGGCGTCGATGGTCGTCTTCGAGGACGGGCTGGCCAGGAAGAGCGAGTACCGGCGCTTCCAGATCAAGGGCCGCGCCGGCGACACGCAACTCTGGCACGGTCAGGGCCAGGACGACGTCCGGTCGATGCACGAGGTCATCACCCGCCGCTTCAGGCGGTACCTCGTGGAGAAGGAGAAGACCGGCGAGGCCTGGGGCGCCGAGGACGCGGACGAGGGCAACGGCCTCGCGGACGAGGACGGCCGCCCGAAGCGGTTCGCGTATCCGCCGCAGCTGGTGGTGGTCGACGGCGGGCAGCCGCAGGTCGCGGCGGCCCGGCGGGCCCTCGACGAGCTCGGCATCGACGACATCGCCGTGTGCGGGCTCGCCAAGCGCCTCGAAGAGGTGTGGCTGCCCGGAGACGACGATCCGGTCGTGCTGCCGCGCACCAGCGAGGGCCTCTACCTGCTCCAGCGCGTGCGCGACGAGGCGCACCGCTTCGCGATCACCTACCAGCGCACCAAGCGGACCAGGCGCCTGAAGGCGGGCCCGCTGGACGACGTACCGGGCCTCGGCGACACCCGCAGGCAAGCGCTGATCAAGCACTTCGGATCGGTGAAGAAGCTGCGGGCCGCCACCGTCGAGCAGATCTGCGAGGTCCCCGGGATAGGCCGCAAGACGGCCGAGACCATTGCGGTGGTCCTGGCCCGGGCGGCACCCGCCGCGCCCGCCGTGAACACGGCGACCGGAGAGATCATTGATGACGAGGAGACCGGCACACCCACGACGGCCGCGGGGTCCGGTGAGGTGCCCGTGAACGCGGGAGCCTCGGACGAACGACGGGGGCAGGAACCATGAGCGAGCACACTGCACACGAAGAGCACGACACACGCGATCGGACCGAGGCGGTCCGCGCAGAACACGGAGAACAGGTGAGTACGGGCACGAACGGGGAAGCGGCCGTAGATCCCGAGGCGGCGATCCCCGAGCTGGTGATCATCTCCGGGATGTCGGGTGCCGGCCGGTCCACCGCCGCCAAGTGCCTGGAGGACCTCGGCTGGTTCGTCGTCGACAACCTGCCGCCCGCGCTCATCCCCACCATGGTGGAGCTGGGCGCCCGCTCGCAGGGCAATGTGGCCCGGATCGCGGTCGTCGTCGACGTCCGTGGCCGGCGCTTCTTCGACAACCTCCGCGAGTCCCTGGCCGACCTGGAGGCCAAGGCCGTCACGCGCCGGATCGTCTTCCTGGAATCGTCCGACGAGGCCCTGGTCCGCCGCTTCGAGTCGGTGCGCCGCCCGCACCCCCTCCAGGGCGACGGCCGCATCGTCGACGGCATCGCCGCCGAGCGCGAGCTGCTGCGGGAGCTGCGCGGGGACGCCGACCTGGTGATCGACACCTCCAGCCTCAACGTCCACGAGCTGCGCGCCAAGATGGACGCGCAGTTCGCCGGCGAGGAGGAGCCCGAGCTGCGGGCCACCGTCATGTCCTTCGGCTTCAAGTACGGACTGCCCGTCGACGCCGACCTCGTCGTGGACATGCGGTTCCTGCCCAACCCGCACTGGGTCCCGGAGCTGCGCCCCTTCACCGGCCTCAACGAGGAGGTCGCCGGATACGTCTTCAACCAGCCCGGCGCCAAGGAGTTCCTCGACCGGTACGCCGAGCTGCTCCAGCTGATCGCGGCCGGTTACCGCCGCGAGGGCAAGCGGTACGTGACGATCGCCGTCGGATGCACCGGTGGCAAGCACCGTTCCGTCGCCATGTCGGAGAAGCTCGCCGCCCGCCTGGCATCCGAGGGCGTCGAGACGGTCGTCGTGCACCGGGACATGGGCCGCGAATGACCGGACGTACCCTCCGGCTGCGCCGGCTGCGCCGCGTCACGCCCCCGGCGCCCGGCGAGCGCCCCGAACGGGCCGGGAAGGCGCGCCGCCGCGGCGCCCAGCCCAAGGTCGTCGCGCTCGGCGGCGGCATGGGCCTGTCCGCGTCGCTGGCCGCGCTGCGCCGTATCACCGGCGATCTGACCGCCGTGGTCACGGTCGCCGACGACGGCGGCTCCAGCGGGCGGCTCCGCGACGAGCTGGGCGTGCTGCCGCCCGGCGATCTGCGCAAGGCGCTGGCCGCGCTGTGCGGCGACGACGACTGGGGCCAGACCTGGGCCCGCGTCATCCAGCACCGCTTCCAGTCGCAGGGCGAGATCAACGGTCACGCCGTCGGCAATCTGCTGATCGTGGCCCTGTGGGAGCAGCTCGGCGACCATGTCCAGGCCCTCGACCTGGTCGGCAGGCTGCTTGGCGCGCAGGGCCGGGTGCTGCCCATGTCCGCCGTACCCCTGGAGCTCCAGGCGCTGGTGCGCGGGCACGATCCGCAGCGCCCCGACGACGTGGACACCGTCCGCGGTCAGGCGACTGTCGCGCTCACCCCCGGCGAGGTGCAGTCCGTGCACCTCGTCCCGAACGACCCGCCGGCGGTGCCCGAGGCGGTCGAGGCGGTCCTCGACGCGGACTGGGTGGTCCTCGGCCCGGGCTCCTGGTTCTCCTCGGTGATCCCGCATCTGCTGGTGCCCGAGCTGCTCGATGCGCTCATGGAGACCAAGGCCCGGCGGGTCCTCTCGCTGAACCTCGCTCCGCAGCCCGGGGAAACCGAAGGGTTCTCCCCGCAGCGTCATTTGGAGGTTTTGGCACGACACGCCCCTAAACTCGCCCTGGACGTGGTGCTGGCCGACGAGGCCGCCGTGCCCGACCGCGAGTTGCTGACCGATGCCGCTCAACGGTTCGGAGCCGCGGTGGAGCTGGCCCCGGTGGCCAGGCCCGACGGCAGCCCGA
Organism: Streptomyces sp. NPDC002004; assembly: GCF_053593975.1. Classification (NCBI taxonomy): domain Bacteria; kingdom Bacillati; phylum Actinomycetota; class Actinomycetes; order Kitasatosporales; family Streptomycetaceae; genus Streptomyces; species Streptomyces sp. NPDC002004. The sequence continues at coordinate 84,880 of NZ_JBSFDP010000009.1, read as the reverse complement.
GGCACGACCCTGAGCTGCTGGCCGCCGCGTACGACCGTATTTTTCGGATGCATGGAAGGATCGGCCCATGGCGATGACGGCAGCGGTGAAGGACGAGATCTCCCGGCTTCCCGTCACCCGGACCTGCTGCAGGAAGGCGGAGGTCTCGGCGATCCTGCGGTTCGCGGGCGGGCTGCACCTGGTCAGCGGCCGCATCGTGATCGAGGCGGAGCTGGACACGGCCATGGCGGCGCGGCGGCTGAAGCGGGACATCCTGGAGATCTTCGGGCACAGCTCGGAGCTGATCGTGATGGCTCCCGGCGGGCTGCGCCGCGGCTCGCGCTACGTCGTCCGGGTGGTGGCGGGCGGCGACCAGCTGGCCCGCCAGACCGGGCTCGTGGACGGCCGCGGGCGCCCGATCCGTGGTCTGCCCCCGCAGGTGGTCTCGGGGGCCACCTGCGATGCCGAGGCGGCCTGGCGCGGAGCCTTCCTGGCGCACGGCTCGCTCACCGAGCCCGGCCGCTCGTCCTCCCTGGAGGTGACCTGCCCGGGCCCGGAGGCTGCGCTCGCGCTGGTCGGCGCCGCCCGTCGGCTGTCGATCGCGGCGAAGGCCCGCGAGGTGCGCGGCGTGGACCGCGTCGTCGTCCGTGACGGCGACGCCATCGGCGCGCTGCTGACCCGGCTCGGCGCCCATGAGTCGGTGCTGGCCTGGGAGGAGCGGCGGATGCGCCGCGAGGTCCGCGCCACCGCCAACCGCCTCGCCAACTTCGACGACGCCAACCTGCGCCGCTCGGCCCGTGCCGCCGTCGCCGCCGGCGCACGGGTGCAGCGTGCCCTGGAGATCCTCGGCGACGAGGTGCCCGAGCATCTCGCGGCGGCCGGGCGGCTGCGCATGGAGCACAAGCAGGCCTCCCTCGAGGAACTGGGCGCGCTCGCCGACCCGCCGCTCACCAAGGACGCCGTCGCGGGACGTATCCGCCGTCTGCTGGCGATGGCCGACAAGCGGGCGTCGGACCTCGGCATCCCGGGTACGGAGTCCAACCTCACGGAGGAGATGGCCGACAACCTGGCGGGCTGACCGCCGACAGTGCTCCGCGGCCCACCGGCCGTTCCCTGCTGTCCGCCGCCGCAGACCCGACGGCCGTCCGGCCCGTGCGGCGGTCCGCCCCGCTGGCCCCTTCGCGTCAATCGGGCTTGACGGCTGGCGGGTCGCCTTGAAGGCGCCGCCCCGCGCACGTAGACATCCGCTGATGCCCCTCCAGGCATCGGCGGATGTCTCTTTGTGTCCGGCATTCCTCGCGCTGCCCGGAATTCCCGGGACTGCCCGAAAAGCATATTGACATGATCACGTCCGGTGACAAGCCTGGCGTCCGCGCACTGAACGTGCCGGACAACTGCAAGGGGAGCTCATGAGACGAAGAGCGAGATCGATCCTCGCCGCGGGCGCGCTGCTCCTCGGCGGCGCCGCCATCGCACCGCTCGCCCACGCCGAACCCGCCGGAACCCCGGCCGCCGACCACGGCCATGTGAACGTCTACCGGGCCGACATCACCAAGGCGCAGGTACCGCTGCTCGTCGAGGCGGGGCAGGACCCCGACGAACTCGCCGCCCAGGTACCCGCGCACGGCACCGCCCGCGTCGAGCTCTATCTGACCGACGCCCAGGCCAGGAGGCTGCGCGGGCAGGGCATCCGCCTCGCCCGGCACACGGTTCCGGCCGCGGCCGAACGGCGCGCCGCCGTCGCGTCGGACCACGTCTTCCGGCCGTACGGCGGAAAGGGCGGTCTGAAGGAGGAGATCCTCGCCGCGGCCCGGGCCCACCCCGGCCTCGCCAAGGCGGTCTCCATCGGGAAGACCCTCAAGGGCCAGGACATCCTCGCCCTCAAGCTGACCAAGGGCGCCAGGACGACCAAGGACGGCTCCCGCCCCTCCGTGCTGTACCTGTCCAACCAGCACGCCCGCGAGTGGATCACCACGGAGATGACGCGGCGGCTGATGCACTACTACCTGGACAACTACGCCAAGGACAGCCGGATCAGAAAGCTCGTCGACTCCACCGAGCTGTGGTTCGTCGTCTCCGCCAACCCCGACGGTTACGACTACACGCACGCCGCCGACGGCGACCGGCAGTGGCGCAAGAACCTGCGCGACGTGGACGGCGACGGAAGGATCACCGCGGGCGACGGCGTCGACCTCAACCGCAACTTCGCCTACAAGTGGGGCTACGACAACGAGGGTTCGTCACCGGACCCGTCCAGCGAGACCTACCGCGGCCCCTCGCCCATGTCGGAGCCCGAGACCCGGGACCTCGACCGGTTCGAGAAGCGCATCCACTTCGCCTACGCCATCAACTACCACTCGGCCGCCGAACTGCTGCTCTACGGCGTCGGCTGGCAGGTCGCCACACCGACCCCCGACGACGTGCTCTACAAGGCCCTTGCCGGAACCCCCGAGAAGCCCGCGATCCCCGGCTACCGCTCTCAGCTGTCGTCCGAGCTGTACACCACCAACGGCGAGGCCGACGGACACGCCGCCAACGTCAACGGCACGTCGATGTTCACCCCCGAGATGTCGACCTGTCAGACCGCGTCCGCCGTCGACCCCGACGACGCCTGGCGGCCCCAGGACTGCGCCTCCGTCTTCACCTTCCCCGACGACGAGAAGCTGATCGAGCAGGAGTTCAAGAAGAACGTCCCCTTCGCGGTCGCCGTCGCCGAGACCGCCGCGCACCCCGACCTGCCGGTCTCCGTGCCCGGTATCGCGGCTCCCGACTTCACGCCCGACGCCTTCACGACGTCGTACGCGCACGGGACGGACCAGAAGGTCGCCGTCACCGTCCGCGAGGCGGTCCGCGACAAGCGGCTCGTCTACCGGATCAACGGCGGCTCCCCGCACACGAAGGACCTCAAGGCCTGGAAGGGCGGCAGGACCTACGGGGGAGAGGACAACCTCCACTTCGACGAGTACCGCGCCACCGTCCCGCACGCGCGCGCGGGCGACAAGGTCGAGGTCCTGTTCACCGGGCGCACGGCGAAGGGACGGACCTCCAGCGCCCCCTTCACGTTCACCGTCGCCGACCGCCCCAAGGCATCCACCCTCGTTGTCGCCGAGGAGGGCGCCAAGGCCCGGCACGTGCAGGAGTACGTCGACGCGCTGAAGGCCAACGGCCGCGCCGCCGCCGTCTGGGACGTGGCCACCCAGGGCGTCCCGCACCCCCTCGGCGTCCTGTCGCACTTCTCGACGGTCGTGCACTACACCGGAGCCTCGGCCCCCGGGGCGCCCACCACGCTGGCCCTGCGCGACTACCTCAACGAGGGTGGCAGGCTGATCGAGGCGGGCAAGCGTGCCGGCGGCGACATCAACCTCGGACGGGCCTTGTCGGACGACTTCTCCCAGTACTACCTCGGCGCCTACGAACGCCTCTCCGCGGCGGACCCCGACGCCTTCGCCGGCAGCGGTGCCCTCGCCGGTGACGGCGTCGGGCTGGCCGGCGCCTCCGACGATCCGCTCGACGCCGCGGGCCGCTACACCGTCACCTCCGACAACCTGCCCGCGGCCTCGTTCCCCCAGTTCGCGAGCGCACCCGCGGGTTCCTATCCCGGGATCAGCAATCCCTACGCCCCCTTCGCGGGCCGGGGGATGGCCTCCGCGACCCACGCCGACCTGGACTGGAAGCGGCTCACCCGGACCTTCGACCTGACCGGGGTCTCCGATTCCGACGCCCCCGAGCTGCGCCTCGCGCTCAACTGGGACGAGGAGCCCGGCTACGACCACGGCGTCCTGGAGGCGCACACGGTCGGCGCCGAGGACTGGACGACGCTCCCCGACCGGAACGGCGGCTCGCAGGCGAAGGTCCCCGAGGAGTGCGGGGCGGGCTTTCTCGTCGCGGCCCACCCGTTCCTGCGCCACTACTTGACCCCGTCCGCCGACGGCTGCACCGCCACCGGCACCAGCGGCGCCTGGAACAGTTTCACCGGCTCGTCCGGCGGCTGGCGGCAGACCGCGTTCGACCTCGGCGCGTACGCGGGCAACAAGGTCGAGGTGTCGCTGAGTTCCATCACCGACCCGTCCACCGGCGGGAGGGGCCTGTTCGCCGACGACGCACGGCTCGTCGTGGGCGGCCAGGTGCGCGACAGCGAGGGCTTCGAGACCTCGCTCGGCTCCTGGGCCGCGGCGCCCGCCCCGCCCGGCAGTCCGGACATCCCGGGCGACTGGACCCGCACGGGCGAGCTCTACCGGCCGTACGCCGCGGTCACCACGCACGACAGCGTGCTCCTCGGCTTCGGCTTCGAGCACGTGGCCACGGCAGCCGACCGCGCCACGCTGATGGGCAGGGCACTCGCCGCAATTCGACACTGAGCAACCGCTCACCCTGCGTAAGGACGGCACCGGCCATCGGCGGCCCGTACCCCTACTCATTGGTACGGGTCGCCGTGCAATTCCGGGCCCTGCTCGATGTCACTGACGGGGCCCCGGGGAGGTAGGGTCGGAGGCGGTCGGGGACATCCCATACAACTCGCCGGCGTCGAAAACCGGCGCGTACCTAACGAGGAGATCGGTTCGTGACGATCCGCGTAGGCATCAACGGCTTTGGCCGCATCGGTCGTAACTACTTCCGCGCGCTGCTGGAGCAGGGTGCAGACATCGAGATCGTGGCTGTCAACGACCTGGGTGACACCGCGACCACCGCCCACCTGCTGAAGTACGACACCATCCTGGGCCGCCTCAAGGCCGAGGTGTCGCACACGCAGGACACCATCACCGTCGACGACCGCACCATCAAGGTGCTGTCCGAGCGCAACCCCGCCGACATCCCGTGGGGCGAGCTGGGCGTCGACATCGTCATCGAGTCCACCGGCATCTTCACCAAGCGTGACGACGCCGCCAAGCACCTTGCCGGCGGCGCCAAGAAGGTCCTCATCTCGGCTCCGGCCACCAACGAGGACATCACCATCGTCATGGGTGTGAACCAGGACAAGTACGACCCGGCGCAGCACGACGTCATCTCCAACGCCTCCTGCACCACCAACTGTGTGGCGCCGATGGCCAAGGTTCTCGACGAGAACTTCGGCATCACCCGGGGCCTGATGACGACCGTGCACGCGTACACGAACGACCAGCGCATCCTGGACTTCCCGCACAAGGACCTGCGCCGCGCCCGTGCCGCCGCCGAGAACATCATCCCGACCACCACCGGTGCCGCCAAGGCCACCGCCCTGGTCCTGCCGCAGCTGAAGGGCAAGCTGGACGGCATCGCCATGCGCGTCCCGGTCCCGACCGGCTCCGTGACCGACCTGGTCCTCGAGCTCGGCCGCGAGGTCACCAAGGAAGAGATCAACGCCGCCTTCCAGAAGGCCGCCGAGGGCGAGCTGAAGGGCATCCTCGAGTACACCGAGGACCCGATCGTCTCCTCCGACATCGTCAACTCCCCGGCTTCCTGCACCTTCGACTCCTCCCTGACCATGGTCCAGGAGGGCAAGAACGTGAAGGTCATCGGCTGGTACGACAACGAGTGGGGCTACTCCAACCGCCTCGTCGACCTGACCGTCTTCGTCGGCGGCCAGCTCTGATCCGTAGCTGATACGGCAGGCACCTCGATGTGAGCACCAGGGTCCGGGCAGCGCAACGCCGCGCAGTCCGGACCCTGTTGCGCGTACAGAGCAGAACCTAGGAGTCACTCCATGAAGACGATCGACGAACTTCTCGGCGAAGGGGTCGACGGCAAGCGGGTCTTCGTCCGTGCCGACCTCAATGTGCCACTGGCCGACGGCCGCATCACCGACGACGGCCGCATCCGTGCCGTCCTGCCCACCGTCAAGGCACTCACCGCGGCCGGCGCCAAGGTGGTCGTCGCCTCCCACCTGGGCCGCCCCAAGGGTGCCCCGGACCCCGCGTTCTCGCTGCTGCCCGCCGCCGAGCGGCTCGGCGAGCTCCTGGGCAAGCCGGTCGCCTTCGCCCAGGACACCGTGGGTCCCGCCGCGCACGACGCGGTGGACGGCCTGCAGCCCGGCCAGATCGCGGTGATCGAGAACCTCCGGTTCAACCCGGGCGAGACCTCCAAGGACGACGCCGAGCGCGGTGCCTTCGCGGACCGGCTCGCCGCCCTGGCCGATGTCTACGTCGGCGACGGCTTCGGCGCCGTCCACCGCAAGCACGCCTCGGTCTACGACCTCCCGGCCCGCCTCCCGCACTACGCGGGCTACCTCATCGCGGCCGAGGTCGACGTGCTGAAGAAGCTCACCGAGGAGGTCGGGCGCCCCTACGTCGTCGTGCTCGGCGGCGCCAAGGTCTCCGACAAGCTCGGCGTGATCGACCAGCTCCTGGAGAAGGCCGACCGCATCCTCGTCGGCGGCGGCATGGCCTACACCTTCCTCAAGGCCAAGGGCCACGAGGTCGGCATCTCCCTCCTCCAGGAGGACCAGGTCCCGGTCTGCCTCGAGTACCTGGCGCGCGCCGAGAAGCGCGGTGTCGAGTTCCTGCTCCCCGTCGACGTGCTGGTCTCGGCCGAGTTCCCGGACCTGAAGACCAAGGCCCCGGCCAACCCGAGGACCGTCGCCGCGACCGCCATCCCGGCGGACGAGGAGGGCCTCGACATCGGCCCGGAGACCCGTAAGCTCTACGCCTCGAAGCTCGCCGACGCGGCCACCGTCTTCTGGAACGGCCCGATGGGCGTCTTCGAGCACCCCGACTACGCCGAGGGCACCAAGGCGGTCGCCCAGGCCCTCATCGACTCGCCGGCCTTCACGGTCGTCGGCGGTGGCGACTCCGCCGCGGCCGTGCGCACCCTGGGCTTCGACGAGAAGGCATTCGGCCACATCTCGACCGGCGGCGGCGCCTCCCTCGAATATCTCGAGGGCAAGACGCTCCCCGGCCTCGCCGCACTGGAGGACTGACCCCTACATGTCTACCCGTACCCCGCTGATGGCGGGCAACTGGAAGATGAACCTCAACCACCTCGAGGCCATCGCCCACGTCCAGAAGCTTGCCTTCGCCCTGGCCGACAAGGACTACGACGCCGTCGAGGTCGCGGTCCTGCCGCCCTTCACCGACCTGCGCTCGGTGCAGACCCTGGTCGACGGCGACAAGCTCAAGATCAAGTACGGTGCCCAGGACATCTCGGCCCATGACTCCGGCGCGTACACCGGTGAGATCTCGGGCCCGATGCTGGCCAAGCTGAAGTGCACGTACGTGGCGGCCGGCCACTCCGAGCGCCGGCAGTACCACAACGAGACGGACGAGATCGTCAACGCCAAGGTGAAGGCCGCGTTCAAGCACGGCCTCACCCCGATCCTCTGTGTCGGCGAGGAGCTGGAGGTCCGTGAGGCGAGCAACCACGTCACGCACACGCTCACCCAGGTCGAGGGCGGTCTGAAGGACGTCTCCGCCGAGCAGGCCGAGTCCGTAGTGATCGCCTACGAGCCGGTCTGGGCCATCGGTACCGGCAAGGTCTGCGGCGCCGACGACGCCCAGGAGGTCTGCGCGGCCATCCGAGGCAAGCTCGTCGAGCTGTACTCGCAGGACGTGGCCGACCGGGTCCGGATCCAGTACGGCGGCTCGGTCAAGGCCGGGAACGTCGCGGAGATCATGGCGAAGCCCGACATCGACGGTGCGCTCGTCGGCGGTGCCTCGCTCGACGCCGACGAATTCGTCAAGATCGTCCGGTTCCGCGACCAGTGACGCGGAGGGGCGCTCCGATACGGGGCGTCCCGGCGGCGATACGACACGTCGCGAGTATGCGGTGACGGCGATCCGTCGTACCCTTGCGGGGGCCGGAGCTCACAGAAGCTGAGCCTCGGCCCTCGTCGTCCATCAAGATCCGAGGAGACCTCGGAAAGGGAGTCCAGCCGTGGTTTTGGGGTTCTCGATCGCCCTGATCGTCTTCAGCCTGCTGCTGATGCTGCTGGTGCTGATGCACAAGGGGAAGGGCGGCGGCCTCTCCGACATGTTCGGTGGCGGCATGCAGTCCTCCGTCGGCGGCTCCTCCGTCGCCGAGCGCAACCTGGACCGGATCACCATCGTGATCGGTGTGCTGTGGTTCGCGTGCATCGTGGTGCTCGGCGTCCTGATGAAGATCAACGCCTGACGTCGCACACCGCCGGCACAGAGCGTGGATCTGCCGTCACACAGTGCGGATCCGACCATATAAAGCTCGGATAAGGCCCCATGCTGGGTACGCGCCACCGGCGCGGCCTATCATGGGGCTTGCGTCTGAGGGGTGGGGTGTAACTCCAATCACTGGACGCGCGTTGGGCCTTACGTAGACTGAGGCGCCCGCAGCGAAGCGACACGCCGACTCGTTTCGCGGCACCATCACGCAGGGAGTTACACCGTGGCAAGTGGCAACGCGATCCGAGGAAGTCGGGTCGGGGCTGGGCCGATGGGCGAGGCCGAGCGCGGCGAGTCCGCGCCGCGGCTGCGCGTCTCCTTCTGGTGCTCGAACGGGCACGAGACGCAGCCGAGCTTCGCCAGCGACGCGCAGGTGCCCGATACTTGGGACTGCCCGCGCTGCGGCTTCCCGGCCGGTCAGGACCGGGACAACCCGCCGGCCCCCCCGCGCACCGAGCCCTACAAGACGCACCTCGCCTATGTGCGGGAGCGCCGCAGCGACGCGGACGGCGAGGCGATCCTCGCCGAGGCACTCGCCAAACTGCGGGGCGAGATCTAGACATTTCAGGACCGGCCGGACACCGACGAGTGCCCGGCCGGATCTGTTGCGCCCCTTCCCCATCGCCCTTGGCCCGCTTCACACCCTTCATTGCTTTTGTCGTATACGCCCCGTTGTCGGGTCGACTGTCAGTGGCGCCGCCTACGGTTCCTCTTGATCGGTGGACAGCAAGGGGGAGTTGTGGCGGCGACGCAGACGGAGGGGACGCGGGCCCCCGCATGGCGCGGGGGATTCGGCAGGCTGTGGACGGCCGCCGTGCTCTCCCGCTTCGGTGATGCGCTGCGCACGGCCGCACTGCCGCTCCTCGCCGCCTCGCTCACCGACGACCCCCTGCTCATCGCTTCCGTGACGGCCTGCGGCTATCTGCCGTGGATCGTCTTCGGGCTGCTCGGCGGCGCACTGGCCGACCGTGTTGACCAGCGGCGCGCCATGGGGACCGTGGATCTCGTGCGCGGTCTGCTGGTGGCAGCCTTCGCGGTGGCCGTCGGGACGGGCCACGCCTCGATCGGGCTGCTGATCGCCCTGGCCCTCGTCCTCACCACGCTCCAGACGCTCTTCGACAACGCCGCCACCGCGCTGCTGCCCGCCCTGGTGGACGCCGAAGCGCTGGGCAGCGCGAACACACGGCTGCAGACCGGAGGACAGATCGCCGGTGGACTGCTCGCCACCCCCCTGGTGCCCCTTGCGCTCGCCGCCGGAGCCGCGGCGCCCTTCGCCGTCGACGCCGCGACCTATCTGACGGCCGCCGCGCTCGTGGCGTCCCTTCCCTCCGCGCCGCCACGGCGGCCGCGCCCCACCGGGAGCACCCTGCGCGCCGAGGCGGCGGACGGGATGCGCGCGCTGTGGCGCGACCGTGCGCTGCGCGGTCTGTGCGTGGCCACCGCCCTCTGCAACGTCGGCATGGGCGCCCTGATCGCCACTCTGGTCCTGCTGGCGACCCGCTGGCTCCACGCGGGCAACGCGGGCTACGCGGCGGCGATGACCGCGTACGCCGTGGGCAGCCTTGCCGGGGGAGTGCTGGTACGGCCGCTCGCGGCACGCATCGGCCGGATACGCAGCGTGCTCCTGGCCGGGCTCGTCCAGACAGGTGCGCTGCTGGCCATGGGTACGATCAGGAGCGTCGCCGCTCTCACCGCCGCACTCGCGGTCTTCGGGCTGATGGGCATGGTCTGGAACGTCAACCAGGTGACCCTGATGCAGCAACGCAGCCCCGAGGGAATGCTCGGCCGCACCAGCTCCGCCTATCGCACGCTGGCGATCGGCGGCGCCCCGGTGGGCGCCGTGCTCGGCGGGGCCGTCGCCGCCGCGTGGGGACCGAACACGCCGCCGCTCCTCACGGCAGCGCTGTTCGGGTGTGCCGTCATCGCACTGCTACCTGGCCTTAAGCCGGACGGTGCCGGGTCTTGACTCCACCGACAGCGGACAGAGGGCTCATACCGGTCCCTGATCAATTAGGTTGGGGGTGCAGCGGGGCACTGTACGTACGCGGGTACGAGAGAAGGCTGAAGTCGGAGATGAACGCAGAAAGCCGCACCAGGCTCAACCGGACGCCCGAATGGGCGGCTCTGGCCAAACACCGCGAGGAAGTCGACGGAGCGTCCCTCCGTGAGCTGTTCGCCGCGGACCCGGCGCGCGCCTCGAACTACACGCTCCAGGTGGGCGACCTGCACGTCGACTACTCCAAGCACCTGGTGACCGACGAGACACTGCGGCTGCTGCGCGACCTGGCCGCCGCGACCGACGTGTTCGGGCTGCGGGACGCCATGTTCCGCGGCGAGAAGATCAACACGACCGAGAACCGCGCCGTGCTGCACACCGCGCTGCGCGCGCCGCGCGATGCGGTGATCGAGGTCGACGGAGAGAACGTCGTGCCGCGGGTGCACGCCGTGCTCGACAAGATGGGCGCCTTCGCCGATCGGGTGCGCTCCGGCGAGTGGACCGGCTGCACGGGCAAGCGCATCAAGAACGTCGTCAACATCGGCATCGGCGGCTCCGACCTGGGCCCCGCGATGGCGTACGAGGTGCTGCGGTCCTTCACCGACCGTGACCTGACGGTCCGGTTCGTGTCGAACGTCGACGGGGCCGACCTGCACGAGGCCGTGCGGGACGCGGACCCGGCCGAGACACTGTTCATCATCGCCTCGAAGACGTTCACCACCATCGAGACCATCACGAACGCGACCTCCGCCAAGAACTGGCTCCTCACCGAGTTGAGGGCCGGTCAGGAAGCGGTCGCCAAGCACTTCGTGGCGCTGTCGACGAACGCCGAGAAGGTCGCCGACTTCGGCATCGACACGGCGAACATGTTCGAGTTCTGGGACTGGGTCGGCGGGCGCTACTCGTACGACTCGGCGATCGGCCTGTCCCTGATGATCGCCATCGGGCCCGACCGGTTCCGCGAGATGCTGGACGGCTTCCACCTCGTCGACGAGCACTTCCGCACCGCACCCCCGGAGTCCAACGTCCCGCTGCTCCTCGGGCTGCTGGGCATCTGGTACGGCGACTTCCACGACGCCCAGTCGCATGCCGTGCTGCCGTACTCGCACTACCTGTCGAAGTTCACGGCGTATCTGCAGCAGCTGGACATGGAGTCCAACGGCAAGTCCGTGGGCCGCGACGGGCTCCCGGTGGAGTGGCAGACCGGCCCGGTCGTGTGGGGCACCCCGGGCACGAACGGGCAGCACGCCTATTACCAACTCATCCACCAGGGCACCAAGCTCATCCCCGCCGACTTCATCGGCTTCGCCAACCCGGTCCCCGAGCTGGAGCCCGCGCTGGCCGCCCAGCACGACCTGCTGATGGCCAACTTCTTCGCGCAGACACAGGCGCTGGCGTTCGGCAAGACGCCGGAGGAGGTGCGGGCCGAGGGGGTGCCGGAGGAGCTGGTGCCGCACAAGACGTTCCCCGGCAACCGCCCGACGACGACCATCCTCGCCAAGAAGCTCACCCCCTCGGTCCTCGGCCAGCTCGTCGCGCTGTACGAGCACAAGGTGTTCGTCCAGGGCGCCGTCTGGAACATCGACTCCTTCGACCAGTGGGGCGTCGAGCTCGGCAAGGTCCTCGCCAAGCGCATCGAGCCCGCCCTGACGGAGGGCGCCGAAGTGCCGGGCCTGGACGGGTCGACGAAGTCGCTCGTCGCCAAGTACCGGGCGCTGCGCGGGCGCTGAGCCCTGACCCTCGAAGGCCGGACCCCTGCCCCGTCGGCGGGGGTCCGGCCTCGTGCGGGCCGGGCCCCCGTCCGGCCGGTGGTGCCCGGTGCGCCCGGGCCCGGGCCACGGCGCCGAGGGTCAGGCCACGGCGCTGAGGGTGTCCGCGAGCCGGCGCCGGGCCGCGTGCGCGGCGGGCAGCGTGGCGAGCGCGGCGGCGCCCGCCACGGCGCCGACGCCGAAGAGCAGCAGCAGAGCGGGGGAGGGAGCCTGGGCGATCCCGGCGCCGATCCCGCTCGACCGCCCCTGGGCGTCGATCAGCCAGTGCGCGAGGGGCACCCCCAGCGCCGTGGCCAGCGCCACCGCCGCCAGCGCGGTGCAGCCGGTGGCCGTCACCGTGATCGCCGTGATCTCCCGGGGCGAGAGCCCGATCGCCTTGAGCGCCAGCAGATCCCGTTCGCCCTCGCGCACCGCACCGCCGATCGAGGTGAGCAGCTCGATCAGCCCGATCATGGCGAGCACGGCGATCAGCCCGACGACGACCCCGCGCAGCGGGGAGAGCCCGTCGGCGGGGTTCGTCACCGGGTGCACGTCCAGCCGCCCGTGCGACACCCGGGTCAGGGCGGCGCCGACCGCGCGGGCGTCCACGCCCGGGTGCAGGCGCAGCTGGTACAGGGTCGGGCGGAGCCCCGGGTCGTTCTCGCGCAGGGTGTCCAGTGAGGTGGAGATGACCCGGCCGCCGTTCTCGGGCTCGATGCTGCGGCCGACGATGTGGAGGATCTGCGGGGTGCCGCCGACGGTCACGCGCACCCAGTCGCCGACCCGGACGTGCAGCAGATCGAGCAGACCCTGCCCAGCGACGGCCTCGTCGGGCCCGTGCGCCGCGCGTCCCTCGGCCAGCGAGAAGGGGTACGGATGCTGCTGGGTGCCGAGCCCGCGCAGCGCGATCGTGCCGGTCTGGCCCGGTACCAGGGCCGCCACCTCGACCCCCGGATGGACGTCCGCGACCTGCGGGTTCCCGGCGAGCAGGGTCCGTGCGCGCTGGTCTCCCAGAGTGTCGTCGGCCCGGGCGGTGAGCGCGGCGGCGAGGCCGTACTGCTGAGGCCTGCTGTGGAAGGCGTCGATGGTCGTCCAGGCGCTCAGCGCGACGAGGATCAGCAGCAGCGGCAGCGTGAGCCGGGCGATCGTGGCCAGCGAGCGGGGGCGGCGTGCGAACGCCCGGTGCCAGCCGAGCACCAGCGCGGGCGGCACCCGCAGCTCCAGCGCCCTGCGGGCGGCACCCGTCAGCCGGCCGCCCAGCGGCGCCGCGGGCCGTGGCACCGGCACCGGTGGCACCCGCCCGGCGCGCCAGGCCGCGAGACCGGTCGTGGCGCCGATGAACAGCACCGCCGCCACCGGCACCCCGAACAGGGCCGCGGCATGGCCCGGCAGGCCCTGCCAGACGCCGATCGCGTCGCCGAGCCGCCCGGGGATGCCGCTGCCCAGGGCCTGGGTGACCACGGCGGCGGCGACCGCCCCGAGCAGGGCGAACGCCAGATGCTGCACGAGGAAGGCGCGGACCACCTGGCCGGGGGTGAAGCCGACGGCCTTCAGCACGGAGATGTCCCGCAGATGGCCGCGGATACGGGTGGCGATCGCGCCGTACACCGCGAGACCCGCGGCCAGCAGTGCGCCGAGCCCGAAGAGACCGAGCACCTGACCGAGGAGCCGGTTGTCGCCCTGCGCCTCGGCGCGGGCCTGCTGCCAGTTGGAGACCTGGGTGACCGCTCCGGCGCCCAGCGTGGTGACGGCGCGCTGCACCAGGTAGTCCGTGTCGCCGGGATCGGCGAGCCGCAGCCCCACGACCTGCCCGGGCCGGCCCCCGGACCGGCTCACCACGGACGGCGGGGCCCAGACCACGCCCGCCCGCTCGCCGGGGCTGTAGCGCGGCTCAGCGCTGTCGGCGACACCGAGCACGGTCAGCGACCGGCCGTTGCCGGGCAGCGCGAGGGTGTCCCCGGGTTCCGCCCACAGCGCGCGGGCGAGGCTGCTCTCCAGGACCACGCCGTCCGGGGTGCCCGGGTCCAGCCACTGGCCGGAGACCAGGAGCGGCCGGCCGGTGGCCGGACGCCCGGCCGTACCGCGCAGCTCGACGGAGGCACGGGTGCCGCGCGACTCCACGGTCGTGGACGCCGTGCGGTACGGGCCGGCCGTGGACACGACACCGTCGAGCGCCGCGAGCCGGCCCGAGTCGGCACCGGACCCGGTGTGGATCCACACATGGGCGCCCCGCGACTGCGTGAAGACCCGCTGCCAGGGGTTGGTGGCATAGCCGAACAGCGCCGCCGCCAGCAGCAGCGAGGCGACGATCCCGGCGGTGGCGAGCACGATGAACAGTGCCTCGCCACGGTGCGTACGAAGATCGGCGTGCGCCCAGCGCAGGGTGGCCCGCACGCCGCTCAGCCCTTCATCCGGTCGTGCACGGCCGATCAGTCCCTCAGCTCGAGCACACCGGACGTTCCGGTGCCGCGCGGCGGTGTGCCGCCCAGCTCGGCGTCGTCGGCTATCCGGCCGTCGAAGAAGCTGATCACCCGGTCCGCGGCGCTCGCGAGCCGTGCGTCATGGGTGACCAGCAGGATCGTCTGGCCCCGCGCGTGGAAGCGGGACAGCAGCCGCATCACCTCGCGGGTGCCCTTGCTGTCCAGGCTGCCCGCGGGCTCGTCGGCGAGGAGGAGCGCCGGGTGGTTGACCAGGGCCCGGGCCAGGGCGACCCGCTGCTGTTCGCCGCCGGACAGCTCGCCCGGCATGCTGCGCTCCTTGCCCTCCAGGCCCAGCTCGGCCAGCAGCTTCTCCCGCTCGGAGCGCGCCTGCTTCGGGGAGATCCCGGCGAGCAGGGCGGGCAGCTCGACGTTGTCCGCGACCGACAGATTGGAGACCAGGTTGAAGAACTGGAACACGATGCCGATGCTGCGCCGGCGCAGGGCCGCCCAGCGTGCCTCGCTGTAGGCGTCGGTGCACTCACCGTCCAGCCAGAGGCTGCCGCCGTCCGGCCGCTGGAGTCCGCCGAGCAGATGCAGCAGCGTCGACTTCCCGGCGCCCGACGGCCCGGTGACGGCGACGAACTCGCCGCGCCGCACGGACAGGTCGACACCGCGCACGGCCCGGGCGGGTGCGCCCTCGCCGTGGTGGGTCTTGACCAGGCGCTCCGCCCGCAGCAGGGGAGCCGGTGTGTCGCTCACTCCAGCTCCTCCAGCTCTTCCTGACAGCGCTCCAGCCAGTCGAGGTCGGCCTGGAGATGCAGCATCGCGCCCTCGATGAGGAGCTGGGCGATGCGGTTGTCCCGGTTCTCGGCCGCGGCGAGCTTCGACAGATTGCGCATGGTGTTCAGGTACTGGCGCCGCTGCTTGTTGATGAGGGTGATCTGATCGGCGAGACCGGTCTGCGGCGCGAGCGCGAGCTTCATGAAGAACTCGTCCCGTACCCGCGGCTCGTCCGCCGCCTCCTCGAACCAGGCGTGCAACGCCTCCCGCCCGGCATCGGTGAGGTGGTAGATCTTCTTGTTGGGCCGGCTCGACTGGGCGATCTCCTCGCCCGCGATCAGTCCGGCCTTCTCCAGCCGGCCCAGGGTCACATAGATCTGGCCGACATTCGGCTGAGGGTACGCGGCGCCCAGCAGTTGCTCAAGGTCCTGCTTCAGCTCGTATCCGTGGGCGGGCCCGCGCGCGAGGAGAGCCAGGAGAGGCAGGCGCACGTGTGCTCTCCTCCTCAAAACCTCGTAATGTGCTGCTGGCCCTAGTATCGCCCATGCCTAACGGGTATACATGGCCCCTGTCGCCGGACGAAGCCGACCGGAGCCGGGTGCCACAGGGAGGAACCTATGCGGTGGATACGCGCCGCCGGTAGGGGTCTCCTCGTCTTCGCGGTGCTGCTGACCGGGTACGTTGCCACGGGCACCCCGGCGGACGGCGCCCGAGGGTCCGGCCGGGGCCCGATCACGCTGGCGACGGCCGGGGACCTCACGGGCTATCTCGGCCCGCTCCTCGACGGCTGGAACCGCGCGCATCCCGACGAGCGGGTCACCCTCGTCGAACTCCCGGACTCCGCGGACGAGACCCATGCGCAGATGACGACCGACCTGCGCTCCGGTGACCGCGGCCGCTTCGACGTGCTCAACATCGATGTCGCCTGGACCTCGGAGTTCGCCGCCGCGGGGTGGATATCGCCGCTGGCGCGCGACCGGTTCCCGCTGGGCAGCTTTCTGCCGCCCGTCGTGGACACGGCGACGTACGACGGAAAGCTGTATGCCGTCCCTTATGTGACGAATGCCGGACTTCTTCTGTATCGCAAGGACATCCTCGCCAAGGAGGGCGTCGCGCCGCCGCGCACCTGGGCCGAACTGGAGCAGCAGGCCCGGACGATCGCGCCGAAGTACGGACTCGACGGGTACGCGGGCCAGTTCCTCCCCTACGAAGGCCTCACCGTCAACGCGGCCGAGGCGGTCTACTCTGCGGGCGGCACGATCCTCGGCGACGAGGGCGAGCGCGTCACCGTGAACTCCGCCGCCGCCCGGCAGGGCCTGGGGTTCCTCGCCCGCGGTGTGCGCGACGGCTGGATCCCCGAGAAGGCGCTCACGTACAAGGAGGAGGAGTCGCGGAAGGCCTTCCAGGACGGGCATCTGCTCTTCCTGCGCAACTGGCCGTACGCCTACGCCAGCGCCTCCGCCCCGGGCTCCGAGGTCGCCGGCAGGGTCGGCGCCGTTCCCGTGCCGGGCCCCCACGGACCCGGCACCAGCGTGCTCGGCGGTTCCAACCTCGCGGTCAACAGTCACGCCCGTCATCCGCAGTCCGCCGCCGATCTGATCGCGTACCTCACCAGTGAACGTGTGCAGCGGCAGGTCCTCACCAAGGGCGCGCTGCCGCCCGTGCGGGCCGCGCTGTACCAGGACCCGGCGCTGATCAGGAAGTTCCCCTATCTGCCGACCCTGCGCGCGAGCGTGCTCGCAGCGGCGCCGCGCCCCAAGAGCCCGCGCTACGACCAGGTCAGCCTGGCGGTGCAGGCGGTCGTGCACGACGCGATGACCGGCCACCAGACGCCGGAGGCGGCCGTGCGCCGCCTCGCCCGCGAGCTTGCGGAGATCGCCCGCCGGGGCTGAATCCCGGAGCTCGATTCCTTCTTCTAGTTACATGTTAGGTATCCCAGCCTGCCTTCGCCAGGGTCTCCGGCGGGGAAATTACTGGACATAAGCACACCAACTCCCTGGCACTTCTTGCCTACTCGTTGACACCCGCTCGACACGTCTACTTAACATGCATGCATAACCATCGGCACGCACAGACAGGTCAATGGGTGAACACGCACCATTGGTGGCGCGACGCGGTGATCTACCAGGTGTACGTCCGGAGCTTTCTGGACAGCACCGGGGACGGCGTCGGCGATCTCGCGGGAGTCCGGGCCGGACTGCCGTATCTCAAGAAACTCGGCGTCGACGGCATCTGGCTGAGCCCGTTCTATCCGTCGCCGCAGCACGACCACGGATACGACGTGGCCGACTACTGCGACGTCGACCCGCTCTTCGGCGACCTCGCCGAGTTCGACCTGCTCATGGCCGACGCCCGGCGGCTCGGCATCCGGGTGCTCCTGGACATCGTCCCCAACCACTGCTCCAGCGAGCACCCCTGGTTCCGCGAGGCGCTGACCGCCGCGCCCGGCAGCGCCGCCCGCGCCCGCTTCCACTTCGCCGAGGGCCGCGGCCCGCACGGCGAGGAGCCGCCCAACAACTGGCACGCCATGTTCGGCGGACCCGCCTGGACCCGGACCACCGGGCCGGACGGCACCCCCGGCCAGTGGTACCTGCACATGTTCACGCCCGAGCAGCCCGACCTGAACTGGCGCAATCCCGAGGTCGGCGCCCACTTCGACCAGGCGCTGCGCTTCTGGCTCGACCGCGGCGTCGACGGCTTCCGGATCGACGTGGCCGCCGGACTGTTCAAGCACCCGGACCTGCCGGACTCGCCGGACCCCGAGGCCGACGCACGCACCCGCGACTCGGTCAATCCGCTGGCCTGGAACCAGCCCGAGGTGCACGACGTGTGGCGGCACTGGCGCTCCGTGTGCGAGGAGTACACCGCACGTGACGGACGCGAACGGCTGCTCGTCGGCGAGGTGTCCGTGCCGACCGCACGCGAACACGCCCGGTACGTCCGCCCCGACGAACTGCACCAGGCCTTCTTCTTCGACCTGCTCGGCGCCTCCTGGGACGCGGACGCCTTCCGCAAGGTCGTCTCCGAGGCCATGCAGGACATCGCCGGCACCGGATCGACGGTCACCTGGGTCCTCAACAACCACGACCAGGTCCGCACCGTCACCCGGTACGGGCAGTCCGGCACCGAGGGCAGCGGACTCGGCGCCGCCCGCGCCCGCGCCGCCGCCCTGCTGATGCTCGCGCTGCCCGGTGCCGCGTACATCTACCAGGGCGAGGAACTGGGTCTGCCCGAGGTCGTCGATCTGCCGGACGAGGTCCTCACCGACCCGATCTTCCGCCGCACCGGAAGCCGCGCCCGGATACGCGACGGCTGCCGCGTCCCACTGCCGTGGTCGGGCCACGCCTCGCCGTTCGGCTTCACCTCCGGTGCCGAGGGCGCCAAGCCGTGGCTGCCGCAGCCCGAGTGGTTCGCCGAGCACGCCACCGACCGGGCGCTCGCCGACACCCGTTCCTTCTGGCATCTCTACCGCGACGGCCTCCATCTGCGCGCCGGACTGCCCCAGCTCGGCGAAGGCACCCTGCGCTGGATCAGGGCCGCGCCCGACGTCCTGGCCTTCGTCCGCGGGGACAGCCTGGTCTGCGCCGTCAACTTCGGCACCGCACCCGTCCCCGCCCCGGTCGCGGGCGCCCCGCTGCTCGCCAGCGGCCCGTGCCCGGCGGGCGTCCTGCCCGGCTCCACCGCGGCCTGGTGGATCGCAGACACCTCGGACCTCTGAGGCCCCCTCGATTTCCCCGGCGTTCCACCCGACCCCTCCCTCCGCTCCACCCCTGGCCCCCTCCTCACTCCGCTCGAAGGGACATCACCATGACTCCGCGACGAAGCACCACACTGCTTGCAGGCTGCACCGCACTCGCCCTCGCGCTCGGCGCCACGGCCTGCGGCGGCGGCCCCGTCGGCCCCGCCGGCGGCGGCGACAAGGCGCTGAACGGCCAGACCGTCACCGTCGCCGGCGTCTGGTCCGGCAGCGAGCAGAAGAACTTCCAGAAGGTCCTCGACGCCTTCACCGAGAAGACCGGCGCCAAGGTCCAGTTCGTGTCCACCGGCGACAACGTGTCCACCGTCGTCGGCAGCAAGATCGAGGGCGGCAACGCCCCCGACGTGGTGATGGTCCCCCAGGTCGGCGTGCTCCAGCAGTTCGCGAAGAAGGGCTGGCTCAAGCCGCTCTCGAAGAAGACCGAGCAGTCCGTCGACACCAACTACGCGAGCGTCTGGAAGAAGTACGGCAGCGTCGACGGCACCCTCTACGGCCTCTACTTCAAGGCCGCCCACAAGTCGACCGTCTGGTACAGCCCCGACGCCCTCGACCAGGCGGGCGTCAAGCCCCCCAAGACGTACGCGGCGCTGCTCAAGGCCGGACACACCGTCTCCGACTCGGGCCTGCCCGCCTTCGCGGTGGCCGGCCAGGACGGCTGGACCCTCACCGACTGGTTCGAGAACATCTACCTCTCCCAGGCCGGGCCCGAGAAGTACGACGCACTCGCCGCCCACCGGATCAAGTGGACGGACCCGACCGTGGTGAAGGCGCTCACCACCCTCGGCTCCCTCTTCAAAGACAAGCAGCTCGTCGCGGGTGGCGCCAAGGAGGCACTGAGCACCGACTTCCCGGGCTCCGTCGAGAAGGTCTTCGGCCCCAAGCCCCAGGCCGGCATGGTCTACGAGGGCGACTTCGTCGCCGGCGTCGCCAAGGACCAGTTCGGCAAGAAGATCGGCCAGGACGCGAACTTCTTCCCGTTCCCCGCGGTCGGCGGCGGCAAGGCCCCGGTCGTCAGCGGCGGCGACGCGGCGGTCCTCCTCAAGGACGGCAAGAACCAGAAGGCCGCCACGGCGCTCCTGGAGTACCTGGCGACCCCCGAGGCCGCGGCCGTCTGGGCCAAGGCGGGCGGCTTCCTCTCCCCGAACAAGAAGCTCGACCTCGCCGCGTACGGCGACGACGTCACCCGCAAGACCGCCAAGTCCCTGGTCGCCGCGGGCAATTCGGTCCGCTTCGACATGTCCGACCAGGCCCCGGCCGCCTTCGGCGGCACCAAGGGCATGGGGGAGTGGAAGCTCCTCCAGGACTTCCTGCGCGACCCGTCGAACCCCAAGGCGACGGCGGGCCGGCTCGAGGCCGCGGCCGCCAAGGCCTACAAGGGCTGATACGACATGACCGCCGTCACCGCCGCCCCCGCCAAGACCTCGGGGCCCGGCGACGCGCCGGCCACCGACCCGCGGCGCCGCGCCAGGCGCCGCGGGCGGGTCGTCGCCGTCGCCTTCGTCCTGCCCGCCCTGCTGCTGCTCGGCGCCCTCGTCGTGTACCCGGTGCTGTTCTCGATCGGCCGCAGCTTCTTCGACGCCTCCGGCACCCGCTTCGTCGGCGGCGGCAACTACAGCGAGATGTTCCACGACCCGGCCACGCTCAAGGCCATCCGCAACAGCACCATCTGGGTCGTCGTCGCCCCCACCCTGCTCACCGGTCTCGGCCTGATCCTGGCCGTCCTGGTCGAGAAGGTCCGCTGGGCGACCGCCTTCAAGCTGCTGCTGTTCATGCCCATGGCGGTCTCGTTCCTCGCCGCGGGCATCATCTTCCGCCTCGCCTACGACGACGACCCGAACAAGGGCGTCCTCAACGCCGCGGCCGTCAGCGTCCACGACGCCTTCGAGGGCGCCTCCTCCTACCCGACCGCACGCGCCCGCGACGGCCAGGGCCTGGCCGGAGCTGCCGACGGCTCGTACCGTACGTCCGCCACGGCGTCCCCCGGCCACACCGTGCGGCTCGGACTGGTCGGCGTACGCCCCGACGAGCTGCCCGCGGGCGCGAAGCCCGCGTACCCCGCCGCGCACCGGACGGCCGGCGCGCACGAGCTGCGCGGTGTCGTCTACCTGGACTTCACTCCGGGCGGGGGCGGCAAGCAGGGCGCCGTCGACAGGTCCGAGAGCGGACTGCCGAAGATGACGGTCGAGGCGGTGCGCGACGGGAGGACGGTCGCCACCACCGGCACCGCGGCCGACGGCTCCTTCTCCTTCGACGGCCTCGCCGCCGGCCCCTACACGCTGAAGCTGCCCGCGGAGAACTTCGCCCAGCCCTACCAGGGCATCTCCTGGCTCGGCCCCACCCTCGTCACGCCGGCCATCATCGGCGCCTACCTCTGGATCTGGACCGGCTTCGCCATGGTCCTCATCGGGGCAGGACTCGCCGCCCTGCCGCGCGATGCGCTGGAAGCCGCCCGGATGGACGGCGCCAACGAGTGGCAGATCTTCCGGCGGATCACCGTGCCGCTCCTCGCACCCGTCCTGACCGTCGTCTTCGTGACCCTCGTGATCAATGTGATGAAGGTCTTCGACCTCGTCTACATCATCGCGCCGGGCCCCGTGCAGGAGGACGCCACCGTCCTCGCCACCCAGATGTGGCTGGTCTCCTTCGGCGGCGGCAACAACCAGGGGCTGGGCAGCGCCCTCGGCGTCCTGCTCCTCCTCCTGGTGATCCCCGCGATGGTGTTCAACGTCCGCCGCTTCCGCAGGAGTCAACGATGAACCGGATCACCCGATGGCTCGGCAGCGGCCTCGTCCAGGCGTCCCTGGTGGTCGTCGCCCTGATCTGGATGACCCCGCTCGCCGGGCTCTTCCTCTCCTCGCTGCGCTCCGCACGCGACAGCGCGGGCAGCGGCTGGTGGACCTCCCTGGCCAGCCCCGGACAGCTGTCCTTCGCCAACTACTCCGCGCTGCTCGGCAACGCCGGAATGACCAGGGCCTTCTGGAACACGGTGCTGATCTCGGTACCGGCCACCGTCCTCGTCGTCGTCATCGCCGCGCTCGCCGGATACGCCTTCGCCTGGCTGGACTTCCCCGGCCGGGACCCGGTGTTCCTGCTCGTGGTGGCGCTGCTGGTGGTGCCGATGCAGATCGGACTGCTGCCGGTGGCCAAACTCTTCGGCCAGCTGGGGCTGTTCGGCACGATCCCCGGCGTGGTCCTCTTCCACGTCGCCTACGGGTTGCCCTTCGCGGTCTTCCTGCTGCGCAACTACTTCGCGGAAATGCCGAAGGAGATGCTGGAGGCGGCGCGCATGGACGGCGGGACCGAGTGGCGCATCTTCACCCGGCTCGTGCTGCCGGTGGGCCGACCGGCCATCGCCAGCCTCGCCATCTTCCAGTTCCTCTGGGTCTGGAACGACATGCTGGTCGCCCTCCTCTTCGCCGACAGCTCATCGCAGCCGCTCACCGTCGAACTCCAGTCGCAGATACGGCAGTTCGGCAGCAACATCGACGTCCTGGCGCCCGGCGCGTTCCTGTCCCTCATCGTGCCGGTGGTCGTCTTCTTCGCCTTCCAGCGGCACTTCGTACAGGGGGTGATGGCGGGGTCGGTGAAGTGACCTCCGGCCGCTCGGCGCCGCGCCTCGACCTGCCTCCGGCCTCCGGACGGCCGGGTACGGGCGCGTCGACGGGCGGTCCTGCGGCGGCAACGCGGACATTGCGCTGCTGCACGAGCAGCGCAGGCTGACGGGCGGTCCGGGACGGATCAGCGCAGTGCACCGAGGCGAGGGGCCCGGAAACGCCGGAGGGGCTGGGTCGGTTCGGTGAACCGGCCCAGCCCCTCCGGCGCGTGAGGCGAACCGTTCGGAGTGAGACACGGACCCGCAGAGGCCGAAAGCCGGGTACGGGCCGGGAACAGGAGGGTGCGGAGGGGGAGCCCCCCTCCGCACCCTCTCAGGGTGAAGCCGGCGGGTACAGCGAGCGCGGCAGTTGGGAGGCCGCCGCCGCGTCCAGCAGCCACAGGGTGCGGCTGCGTCCGTGGGCACCGGCGGCGGGGGCCTGGATCTCGCCCGCGCCGGACAGGGCGATCGCCGCGGCCTGTGCCTTGTCGGCGCCGGCCGCGAGGAGCCACACCTCGCGGGCCGCCCGGATCGCCGGGAGGGTCAGCGAGACACGGGTCGGCGGCGGCTTCGGGGAGCCGTGGACGCCCACCACCGTGCGTTCCGTCTCGCGGACCGCCGGCATCTCCGGGAAGAGCGAGGCCACATGCGTGTCCGGGCCGACACCCAGCATGAGGACGTCGAAGGACGGCACGGGGCCGTGGTCCTCCGGTCCCGCCGCCTCGGCCAGTTCGGCCGCGTAGGCGGCCGCGGCCGCCTCCACGTCGTTGCCGTACGGACCGTCCGACGCGGGCATGGGGTGCACGCGCTTCGGGTCCAGCGGTACCCGGTCCAGCAGGGCCTCGCGGGCCTGCGTGACATTGCGCTCGGGGTCGCCCTCCGGCAGGAACCGCTCGTCGCCCCACCACAGGTCGAGCCGTGACCAGTCGACCGCGTCCCGGGCGGGCGCGGCGGCGAGCGCGGTCAGCAGGCCGTTGCCGTTGCGCCCGCCGGTCAGCACGACCGAGGCGAAGCCGCGGGCGGCCTGGGCGTCCACGACCTTCGTGATCAGCCGGGCCGCCGCGGCCTGCGCCATCAGCTCCTTGTCCCGGTGGACGACGAGCTGCGGAGCCGCGGTCACTTCGCCGCCGCCTTCTTCGCGGGTGCCTTGGCGGCCGGCTTCTTCGCCGTGCCCCCGCCCTTGCCGGTGTCCGCAGCCGGGTCCGCTCCGGGCGCACCGGCGCCGGACGGGGCCGACTGCTCCAGCCGGTCCACGCCGAACCGCAGCGCCGACGCGTAGATGTCGTCCGGGTCGAGCCGGCGCAACTCCTCCGCGATCAGCTCGGCGGTCTCGCGCCGCTTCAGCGCCACGGCGCGGTCGGGCTGGCCCTGGATCGACAGGGTCGCGAGGGACCCGTCGGCACGGTCCAGGGCGATCGCGCCGCGGTCGGTGTCCATCCGGACGGCGGTGAGGCCGGGCCCCGCCGAGACGGCGCGGTGGACGGGCACGTGGAGCCGGTCGGCGAGCCACATCGCGAGCAGTTCGACGCTCGGGTTGAACTCCTCGCCCTCCACCGCGACCGAGGTGACCCGGCACGGGAGCTGGTCCAGTGCGGCGGCCAGCATCGAGCGCCAGGGAGTGATCCGCGTCCAGGACAGATCCGTGTCGCCGGGCTCGTACGTCTCGGCGCGGGCGCCCAGCTCCTGCACCGGATCCTCGGTGGCGTAGGTGTCGGTCACCCGCCGCTGGGCCAGTGCGCCGAGCGGGTCGTTCGCCACGTCGACCGGCGCGTTGACCGGCCACCACACGACGACGGGTGCGTCGGGCAGCAGCAGCGGCAGCACGACGGACTGGGCGTGGTCCGAGACCTCGCCGTACAGCCGCAGCACCACCGTCTCGCCGGTGCTTCCCGCGTCGGCGCCGACCCGGACCTCGGCGTCCAGGCGCGAGGACGTACGGTCGCGGGGCGAGCGCGAGACGCGCCTGATCACCACGAGCGTGCGCGAGGGGTGTTCCCGGGACGCGTCGCTGGCGGCCTTCAGGGCGTCGTACGCGTTCTCCTCGTCCGTGACGATGACCAGGGTGAGGACCATGCCCACGGCCGGTGAGCCGATCGTCCGGCGTCCCTGGATCAACGCCTTGTTGATCTTGCTGGCGTTGGTGTCCGTAAGGTCGATCTTCATGGCCGGCGCCAGCTCCGTCCGTCTCGTGCGAGCATTTCGTCCGCCTCGACCGGGCCCCAGGTGCCCGCCGGGTACTCCGCGGGCCGGCCGTGCTTGTCCCAGTACTCCTCGATCGGGTCGAGGATCTTCCAGGACAGCTCGACCTCCTCGGTGCGCGGGAACAGGTTCGCGTCACCGAGCAGGACGTCCAGCAGCAGACGCTCGTACGCCTCCGGGCTGGACTCCGTGAAGGACTCGCCGTAGGCGAAGTCCATCGACACGTCCCTGACCTCCATCGAGGTGCCCGGCACCTTGGAGCCGAACCGCATGGTCACGCCCTCGTCCGGCTGGACGCGGATGACCAGCGCGTTCTGGCCGAGCTCCTCGGTCGCCGTGTGGTCGAAGGGGGAGTGCGGAGCGCGCTGGAAGACGACCGCGATCTCGGTGACGCGGCGGCCGAGGCGCTTGCCGGTGCGCAGGTAGAAGGGCACGCCGGCCCAGCGCCGGTTGTCCACGCCCAGCTTGATCGCGGCGTAGGTGTCGGTCTTCGACTTGGGATCGATCCCCTCCTCCTGGAGGTAACCGATGACCTTGTCGCCGCCCTGCCAGCCCTCGGCGTACTGCGCGCGGACCGTGTGCTTGCCGAGGTCCTTCGGCAGCCGCACCGCACCCAGCACCTTGGTCTTCTCGGCGGCCAGCGCATCGGCGTCGAAGGAGGCGGGCTCCTCCATCGTGGTCAGCGCGAGCAGCTGGAGCAGGTGGTTCTGGATGACGTCGCGGGCCGCGCCGATGCCGTCGTAGTAGCCGGCACGGCCGCCGATGCCGATGTCCTCGGCCATCGTGATCTGCACATGGTCGACGTAGGACCGGTTCCAGATCGGCTCGAACAGGGTGTTGGCGAACCGCAGCGCCAGGATGTTCTGGACGGTCTCCTTGCCCAGGTAGTGGTCGATACGGAAGACCTGGTCGGGCGCGAAGACCTCGTGGACGATCGCGTTGAGCTCCTTGGCGGAGGTCAGATCGTGACCGAACGGCTTCTCGATCACCGCGCGCCGCCACGAGCCGTTCGTCTGCTCGGCCAGCCCGTGCTTCTTCAGCTGCTGCACGACGTTCGGGAAGAACTTCGGCGGCACGGAGAGGTAGAAGGCGAAGTTCCCGCCCGTGCCCTGGGTCTTGTCCAGGTCCTCGATCGTGGAGCGCAGGGTCTCGAAGGCGTCGTCGTCGCCGAAGTCGCCCTGGACGAACCGCATTCCCTGGCTGAGCTGCTGCCAGACCTCTTCACGGAACGGGGTGCGCGAGTGCTCCTTGACGGCGTCGTGCACCTCCTTCGCGAAGTCCTCGTCCTGCCACTCCCGGCGGGCGAAGCCGATGAGGGCGAAGCCCGGCGGCAGCAGGCCACGATTGGCGAGGTCGTACACGGCGGGCATCAACTTTTTACGTGACAAATCGCCCGTGACGCCGAAGATGACCAGACCCGACGGCCCCGCGATGCGCGGGAGCCGTCGGTCTGCGGGGTCACGCAGCGGGTTGCTGCTTGACACAGTTTCAGCCCTCCGAAGGGGCGAGGCGCTGAAGTTCCGCCTCCGTCGACTTGAGCAGGTCGTTCCACGCCGTCTCGAACTTGTCGACGCCTTCGTCCTCGAGCAGCTGCACCACGTCGTCGTACGAGATGCCGAGCTTCTCCAGCGCGTCCAGGACGGTGCGGGCCTGCTCGTACGTCCCGGCGATGGTGTCGCCGGTGATCTGCCCGTGGTCGGCGACGGCATCCAGGGTGGCCTCCGGCATGGTGTTGACCGTGCCCGGGGCGACCAGATCGTCGACGTACATGGTGTCCTTGTACGCGGGGTCCTTCACACCGGTCGAGGCCCACAGCGGACGCTGCTTGTTCGCGCCCGCCTTCTCCAGGGCCAGCCAGCGGTCCGAGGAGAAGACCTCCTCGTAGGCCTCGTACGCGAGACGCGCGTTGGCGATGGCCGCCTTGCCGCGCAGCTCCTTGGCCTCGGCGGTGCCGAGGGTGTCCAGGCGCTTGTCGACCTCGGTGTCCACGCGGGACACGAAGAACGAGGCGACGGAACGGATCTTGGACAGGTCGAGGCCCGAGGACTTGGCCTTCTCCAGGCCCGCCAGGTAGGCGTCCATGACCTCGCGGTAGCGCTCCAGCGAGAAGATCAGCGTGACGTTCACACTGATACCGAGGCCGATGACCTCGGTGATCGCCGGGAGGCCGGCCTTGGTGGCCGGGATCTTGATCAGGGTGTTCGGGCGGTCCACCAGCCAGGCCAGCTGCTTGGCCTCGGCGATGGTGGCCGGGGTGTTGTGCGCGAGGCGCGGGTCGACCTCGATCGAGACCCGGCCGTCCTGGCCGCCGGTCGCGTCGAAGACCGGCCGCAGGATGTCGGCCGCATCCCGCACGTCCGCGGTGGTGATCATGCGGACCGCCTCGTCGACGGTGAGCTTGCGGACGGCGAGGTCGCCGAGCTGCCGCTCGTAGCCGTCACCCGACGAGATCGCCTTCTGGAAGATGGACGGGTTGGTGGTGACGCCCACGACGTGCTGCTGGTCGATCAGCTCGGACAGGTTGCCGGACGTGATCCGCTTGCGCGAAAGGTCGTCCAGCCAGATCGCGACGCCTTCCTCGGAGAGCCGCTTCAGTGCGTCTGTCATGAGGGGTTACATCTCCTACTTGGTCGTATGTCTGCGTCAGCGCTGAGCGGCGTCGATCGATTCCCGCGCGGCCGCGGCCACCGCATCCGCGGTGAACCCGAACTCGCGGAAGAGGACCTTGCCGTCGGCGGAGGCACCGAAGTGCTCCAGCGAAACGATGCGGCCCGCGTCACCGACGTAGCGGTGCCAGGTCAGGCCGATACCGGCCTCGACCGCCACACGCGCCTTCACCGACGGCGGCAGAACGCTGTCCTTGTACGCCTGGTCCTGCTCCTCGAACCACTCCACGGACGGCATCGAGACGACACGCGTCGGGATGCCCGCGGCCTGAAGCTGCTCGCGTGCCCCGACGGCGAGCTGCACCTCGGAGCCCGTACCGATGATCACGACCTGCGGCGCCGCGGTCCGTCCGTCGGACCCTTCGGCCTCCGCGAGGACGTAACCGCCCTTCGCCGTGTCCTCGTTGGGCTCGTACGTCGGCACGCCCTGGCGGGTCAGCACGAGGCCGTGCGGGGCGCCCTTGCCGAACTCCTTCGTCCAGCGGCGCTGGATCTCTCGCCAGGCGAGCGCGGTCTCGTTGGCGTCGGCCGGGCGTACCACGTGCAGGTTCGGGATGGCGCGCAGCGAGGCCAGGTGCTCGACCGGCTGGTGGGTCGGGCCGTCCTCGCCGAGGCCGATGGAGTCGTGCGTCCACACGTACGTCACCGGCAGGTGCATCAGTGCGGACAGCCGGACGGCGTTGCGCATGTAGTCGGAGAACACCAGGAAGGTGCCGCCGTAGACGCGCGTGTTGCCGTGCAGCGTGATGCCGTTCATCTCCGCGGCCATCGAGTGCTCGCGGATGCCGAAGTGGATGGTGCGGCCGTACGGGTCCGCCTCGGGCAGCGGGTTGCCCCCCGGGAGGAACGACGACGTCTTGTCGATCGTCGTGTTGTTGGAGCCCGCGAGGTCGGCCGAGCCGCCCCACAGCTCGGGGATGACCGCGCCGAGCGCCTGCAGGACCTTGCCGGAGGCGGCGCGGGTGGCGACGGACTTCCCGGTCTCGAAGACCGGGAGCTTCTCCTCCCAGCCGGCCGGCAGCTCGCCCGCGGCGATGCGGTCGAACTCGGCGGCACGCTCCGGGGCGGCGGTGCGCCACTCCTGGAAGGACTTCTCCCACTCGGCCCTGGCCTCACGGCCCCGGTCGAGTGCCCCGCGGGTGTGGGAGAGGACCTCGTCGGAGACCTCGAAGGTCTTCTCCGGGTCGAAGCCGAGGACGCGCTTGGTGGCCGCGACCTCCTCGTCGCCGAGCGCCGAGCCGTGCGCGGCCTCGGTGTTCTGCGCGTTCGGGGCGGGCCAGGCGATGATCGAGCGCATCGCGATGAAGGACGGCTTGTCCGTGACCGCCTTGGCCGCCTGGAGGGCCTGGAACAGCGCCTCGGGGTCGAGGTCGCCGTTCGCCTTCGGCTCCACCCGCTGCACATGCCAGCCGTACGCCTCGTACCGCTCGGCCGTGTCCTCCGAGACCGCGGTCTCGGTGTCGCCCTCGATCGAGATGTGGTTGTCGTCCCACAGCAGGATCAGGTTGCCGAGCTTCTGGTGACCGGCCAGCGAGGACGCCTCGTGCGAGATGCCCTCCTGGAGGCAGCCGTCACCGGCGATGCAGTAGACGAAGTGGTCGAAGGGGGAGGACCCCGCGGCGGCGTCCGGGTCGAACAGACCGCGCTCGTAGCGGGAGGCCATCGCCATGCCCACGGCGTTGGCGACACCCTGGCCCAGCGGGCCGGTCGTCGTCTCGACGCCCACCGTGTGCCCGTACTCGGGGTGGCCGGGGGTCTTCGAACCCCACGTCCGGAACGCCTTCAGGTCGTCCAGCTCCATGCCGAAGCCGGCCAGGTACAGCTGGATGTACAGGGTCAGGGACGAGTGGCCCGCGGACAGGACGAAACGGTCACGGCCGGTCCAGTCGGCGTCCGCCGGGTCGTGCCGCATCACCTTCTGGAAGAGGGTGTACGCGGCCGGAGCCAGGCTCATCGCCGTACCCGGATGGCCGTTGCCGACCTTCTGTACGGCGTCCGCGGCCAGGACACGTGCGGTGTCGACGGCTCGCTGGTCCACATCGGTCCACTCGAGATCTGTGGTGGTCGGCTTGGTGCTCACCCTGGGTCAGGGCTCCTCTCCACATGTCGAATGCCGGTGCTCTCTGCGTTCACCGGCCGCTGTCGAGCCTACCCCCGAGAGAACGCGCATTTTTTCGACTCATTCCAGACTGCCGGGACCGGGGCGCATCCGCATCGCGACAAACGATTCTGCGTGTTCACCATGTGAATACGGCGCCGCTCAAATGGATGCTCAGGAATCATCCAGATGAATTGGCGGACGCTCATCTGGACGGTCGATTCGTGGGGTGATGGCACCGTCCGTCCGGGTCGTGCCCGCCCCCGCCGCCGCCCCCGGCCCCGTCCCGGCATCCCGCCCAACACGACCCCACCCCGGCGAAGGGCGAGGTATGGGCAACGTCTAGAGTGGCGTGGTACGCGCGAGCCTTTACCGGGACTTCACTTCCGTCCGTCGTCGGGCTCGCTGGGATGTCTCTGTCAGGGGTGTGCGTGACGGCCGTCGAATCCCGTCCAACGGATGGGGGCACCGCCCATGCCTTCAAGGCCATGGGGGAGCTCGGGACGAACAGCAGCCCAAGCCACCGGCCGTTCGGGGCCCGTGTCAAGGCGTTCGTGGCACTGACCAAGCCGCGGATCATCGAGCTGCTGCTGATCACCACCGTGCCGGTGATGTTCCTCGC
Source organism: Streptomyces sp. NPDC002004 (assembly GCF_053593975.1). Lineage (NCBI taxonomy): Bacteria > Bacillati > Actinomycetota > Actinomycetes > Kitasatosporales > Streptomycetaceae > Streptomyces > Streptomyces sp. NPDC002004. Next base: position 54,918 of record NZ_JBSFDP010000009.1, on the reverse strand, counting down.
CGAGCAGGGCGTGCCCGACCTCTGGTTGGTCCTGGCGACCTGCGTGGGCGGCTACCTCTCCGCCGGCGGCGCCAACGCGCTCAATATGTACATCGACCGCGACATCGACGCCCTGATGGACCGCACCTCGCAGCGTCCGCTGGTCACCGGCATGGTCTCGCCGCGCGAGGGCCTGGTCTTCGGCCTCACCCTCGCCGTCGTCTCCACGCTGTGGTTCGGGCTCCTGGTCAACTGGCTGTCCGCCTGGCTGTCGCTCGGGGCGCTCCTCTTCTACGTCGTCGTCTACACGATGATCCTCAAGCGGCGTACCGCGCAGAACATCGTGTGGGGCGGCATCGCGGGCTGCATGCCGGTGCTCATCGGCTGGTCGGCCGTCACGGACTCCATGTCGTGGGCCGCCGTCATCCTCTTCCTCGTCATCTTCTTCTGGACGCCGCCGCACTACTGGCCGCTGTCGATGAAGGTGAAGGAGGACTACGCGCGCGTGGGCGTGCCGATGCTCCCGGTGCTCGCCTCCAACAAGGTGGTCGCCCGGCAGATCGTCATCTACAGCTGGGTGATGGTCGCGGTGTCCCTCCTCCTGACGCCGCTGGGGTACACCGGCTGGTTCTACACCGCGGTCGCGCTCGTGACCGGTGGGTGGTGGCTGTGGGAGGCCCACGGCCTCCAGACGCGCGCCAAGGAGGGTCTGTCCGGAGGCAAGCTCAAGGAGATGCGACTGTTCCACTGGTCCATCACCTACGTCTCCCTGCTCTTCGTCGCGGTGGCGGTGGACCCCTTCCTGCGGTAGCCCCGGTCGGGGCGTGCAAGCTCTCCGTGCGCGCCCCTCGGACACCTCGCGAGCTGAAATTCACGCCGTGCATCACGCGGGCGCTGCCGGGACCCACGGCCGCGCCCGCAAATACTTCTGCGGGCTCCGTAAATCCGGGCGCTCCCGGCTCACCCCGGTCGCCAAAACCGAGCCGTCAGGGCGGCGGACAAATCGAAAAGCATCCGCCGAACCCGACCTGCCTCCGGCATATCCACCACTTACCGACGCTGCGCCGAACTCTCCTGTCCGACGAAGCCCGGCGTCGAATTCAGCCACTTCCGGAGCATCGGGACCAACGGTTCCGGCCCGCCCCGGCAGCCCCGCCCGTCGCGCCCCTGAGCGCGTCCCGCACGAGGGTCGCGGATCCGCGTGGGCAAGGCCACTCGCCGCGGCCGTCGCGAGTTGATCTACTCGTGGGTAGCATCCTGCTCATGGGAGACACGCAGCAGGTTGAGGAGCGCGGCGCCGACGGTTCGGTCGGCAAGCAGGCCGCCAAGGACGAGCGCCGGGCCGCCCGGCTCGCCAAGGAGATCGGTGCCTTCGCGAAGGCGCACGGCGGGGCCGAGGGGCAGGTCGCGTACATCGGCCGCAAGGGCGCCCGCATCGTGCTGGTCGGCGAGGACGGCGGATGGGGCGACCTCGTCGCGCCCAGCTACGCCGTCGCCGAGAAGGCCGTGCGCAAGGCCGGGATCACCGTCCACGAGGACTTCGACGGCGAGTTCGCCGCCAAGGTGAAGACCGGACCCTACGAATGGTCCCGGATGGCCGGGATCCAGATCGGCGGCGCCAAGGCGTGAGGGCCCCCGCCCTCCCGGCGTGAGGCCGGGGCGCCTTCGGCCACGAGGCCGGAGCGCCTCCGGGCGTGAGGGCCACGGCCCCTCCCGCCCCGGGCCGTCACGCCCCGGACGCGACGCCTCCGGTCCGTGTCCTGCGGCCCTCGGCGGCCGCCCGTGACGGGTCCGCGCCCTGACCCGCCGCGGAACCCGCCAACAATGGCCGAATACCGCTCGGCAACACCCCCGGCGCGTCTGTTCCGTTAACCCAGGGAAAGAAGCTGGGGTCGGACGGATGCAACGTCCGGCGGACGGAGAGGGGCGGAAGGTCATGGCAGCGGGAACTACGGGGTCGGCTCACGGCGAGCGGCGGGACCGGGCGGCGGAACTCGCCGCGCAGGGCGTGGAGGTGGTCGCCCTCACCTTCGTCGACAACGCCGGCATCGCCCGGACCAAGACGTTCCCGGTCACCCGGCTGGCGGAGGCCGCCGCGCGCGGGATCGGCGCGTCCCCCTGCTTCGAGACGTACACCTCGGCGGACCGCATGGTCGCCTCCGCGCACCTCGGCGGTCCCGACGGCGACCTGCGGCTCTTCCCCGACCAGGACCGGCTGGTCGCGCTGCACGCCCAGCCGGGATGGGCCTGGGCCCCCGCCGACCGCTACGAGCAGGACGGCTCGCCCTACGCGGCGTGCCAGCGCCTGTTCGCCCGGCGCATGGCCGAGCGCGCCGCCGCGACGGGGCTCACCCTGCGCATGGGGTACGAGACCGAGTGGCAGGTCACCCGCGACGACGGCACCCCGGACGGGGCGTACGCGACGCGAGGTCCGGCGTACGGAATGACCCGCATCGTCGAGCTGTCCGACTACACACGCGACGTCGTACGCGCCCTCGAGGCGCAGGACGTACGGGTGCTCCAGCTGCACCCCGAGTACTCGCCCGGCCAGTTCGAGATCTCCACGGCCGCGGCCGACGGGCCGGTCGCCGCCGCCGACGACGTGGTGCTCGTGCGCGAGACCGTCAGGGCCGTGAGCGCCCGGCACGGGCTGCGCGCCTCCTTCGCGCCGAGCTTCGACCCGGACGGCGTCGGCAACGGCTGCCATCTGCACCTCAGCCTGCACCGGGACGGTGCCGAGCTCCAGCGCGTCCCCGGCGCCGAGTACGGCCTCGCGCCCGAGGCCGAGGCGTTCCTCGCCGGCGTCCTGGAGCGGCTGCCCGAGCTGCTCGCCGTCGGTGCTCCGTCCCCGGCCAGCTACCTGCGGCTCACCCCGTCCCGCTGGGCCGGCGCCTACCAGGTCTGGGGCGTCGAGAACCGGGAGGCGGCGCTCCGGCTGATTCCCGGCGACGGACACGCCGAGGTCAAGTGCTTCGACGCCGCCGCGAATCCGTACCTCCTCGCGGGCTCGGTCATCGCCGCCGGTCTGGCCGGGGTGGAGGAGGGCGCCCGGCTGCCCAAGCCGGTGTCCGGCGACCCCGTGCGGGTCCCCGGCGCGGCCCGTCTCCCGGAGACCCTCGACGAGGCCACCGCGCGCTTCGAGGCCTCCGAGACGCTGCGCACGGCCATGGGCGAGGTGCTGCACGGCGCCGTCGTGGCCGTCCGCCGGGCCGAGGCGGAGGACTTCGCAGGCCGCTCCCCGCAGGAGATCACCGCAGCCACCCGCTGGCGGTACTGATGTTCGACCTGCCGCCCCTGGTGGACCACCACTGTCACGGCGTGCTGCTCGGCGATCTCGGGCTCGGCTCCTTCGAGTCGTACCTCACCGAGGCCGCCGCGCCCGCAGCGGCCGGCACCACCTTCTTCGACACCCAGACCGGGTTCGCCGTGCGCCGCTGGTGCCCGCCGCTGCTCGGACTCGACCCGTACACCTCGCCCGCCCGCTATCTCGCACGCCGCCGTGAACTCGGTGCGTACGAGGCGTGCCGCAGACTGCTGGGCGCCACCGGCATCGGCACCTTCCTTGTCGACACGGGGCTGCGCGGCGATCTGACCAGCCCCGACGAGCTGGCCGCGGCGGGCGGCGGGCGGGCCCACGAGGTCGTCCGGCTGGAGCTCCTGGCCGAGCAGGTCGCCGACACCTCCGGCACCGCCGAGTCCTTCGTCACCAACCTCGCCGAGGCGCTGCACCTCGCCGCCCAGTCCGCGATCGCGTTCAAGTCGGTCGCGGCCTACCGGCACGGTCTGGGTCTCGCCCCCGAGCCGCCCGGGCCCGGCGAGGTCCTGCGCGCCGCGGGAAAGTGGCTGGCCGAGCGCAGACCGGAGGGCAGACTCGGCGACCCGGTGCTGCTGCGGCATCTGCTGTGGAGCGCCGTCGCCAGCGGTCTGCCGCTCCAGATGCACACCGGGTTCGGCGACCCGGACCTGCGCCTCGACCGGTCCGACCCGGTGCTCCTGACGGACTTCATGAAGGCCACCGAGGGTCTCGGCTGCGATCTGGTCCTGCTGCACGGCTATCCGTACCACCGGCAGTCCGGCTATCTGGCGGCCGTGTTCCCGCACGTCTACGCCGACATGGGACTGACCCTGACGCACACCGGGTCACGGGCCAGGGCCGTGCTCGCGGAGATGCTGGAACTCGTCCCGTTCGGCAAGCTGCTCTTCTCCACCGACGGCTACGGCCTGCCCGAGCTGTACGTCGTCGGGGCCCGCCTCTTCCGCACGGCGCTGGAGGAACTGCTCGGCGAATGGGTCCGCGACGGCTCCTGGTCGTTGCGCGACGCGCGCCGGGTCGCCGACATGATCGCGGCGGGCAACGCACGGCGGGTGTACGGCCTGTCGGAGCGCTGACCCGGGGTGGGAACGGGGTGCCGTGCCGGACCGGGGGAGCCCGGGGTCAGACCGAGGAGAGCTCGGGGTCGGCCTGGGCCGGGAGGCCGACCGCGGTCTGCGGCCGCTCCCGCAGGGACAGCAGCACCCGCAGCACCCCGATCCACACCAGGCACGAGCCGAGCATATGGAGACCCACCAGGGCCTCGGGGAGTTTGGTGAAGTACTGCACGTACCCGATCAGGCCCTGTCCGAGCAGCACGGCGAACAGCAGGCCCGTGCGCTGCAGCGGGCCCCGCGGGGCGTCGACCGCCTTCAGGACGAACCACAGGGCGAAGGCCAGCGTCACCACGATCCACGCCAGGACGGCGTGCACCTCGGCGACGGCCTCCCAGCCCACCGGCATCCGGGCGACGTCGCTGGAGTCACCGGCGTGCGGACCCGCGCCGGTCACCACCGTGCCCACGCCGATCAGCAGCGCCGCGACCACGACCAGGGCCCACACCAGCTGGACCACCGCCTTGCCGACCAGGGGACGGGGCGCCGCGTCGCCCTCCAGCGTGCGCTGCCACATCACCACGGCGACCGTGATCAGCGCGGTGGAGAGCAGGAAGTGCGCCGAGACCGTGTACGGGTTGAGGCCCACGAGGACCACGATGCCGCCGAGCACCGCATTGCCCATGACGACCCAGAACTGCGCCCAGCCGAGCCGGGTCAGGCCGCGGCGCCACGGCTTCTGCGCGCGCGCGGCGACGATCGCCCAGCCGACGGCGGCGCACAGCACGTAGGTGAGCATCCGGTTGCCGAACTCGATCGCGCCGTGGAAGCCCATCTCACTGGTCGCGGTGAGCGACTGGTCCGTGCACTTCGGCCAGGTGGGGCAGCCGAGGCCGGAGCTCGTCAGCCGCACCGCACCGCCGGTGACCACGATGACCACCGACATCAGCACGGCCGAGAAGGCGGCGCGCTGCACGGTCCGCTGGTCCGGCGTCCAGCGTTCGGCGATGAAGGCGAGCGGATTGCGGACGGCTCGTACGGCGTCGTCCCGGGTCACGTTGAGCACGGGCCCCATCGTAGGGGGCCGCTTGTGCACGCCTTCACGAGGGGGACGTTTCCGGCGCCGTGCCCCGTGGGACCGTGCCGCCCGCGCCGCCTGCGAGGCGGAAGCCGTCACTCCCAGCGGAAGAACCTGGCGGCCGCCGCGAGCCCCACGACGGCCCATGCCGCCAGGATCCCGAGGTCCCCCCAGGGCACCCCGGCGCCGTGCTGCAGTACGTCCCGCAGCCCGCCCGAGAGTGCCGAGACGGGCAGCAGCTCCAGCACCGACCGGGCCGCGGCCGGGAACTTGGTGAGCGGCACGATGACGCCGCCGCCCACCAGCAGCAGCAGGAAGACCAGGTTGGCGGCGGCGAGCGTCGCCTCCGCCTTCAGCGTGCCCGCCATCAGCAGACCCAGGCCCGAGAAGGCCGCGGTGCCGAGGACCAGCAGGAGCAGCACGGCCATCGGGCTGCCCTGCGGCGACCAGCCCAGCGCGAAGGCGATCACCGTCAGCAGCACCACCTGGAGGACCTCGGTGACCAGCACCGATGCGGTCTTCGCGGTCATCAGGCCCCAGCGGGGCAGCGGTGACGCGGCGAGCCGCTTGAGGACGCCGTAGCGCCGTTCGAAGCCGGTCGCGATGGCCTGCCCCGTGAACGCGGTGGACATGACCGCGAGCGCGAGGACGCCGGGCGCCAGGAAGTCCACGGCCTTCCCGCGCCCCGTGTCGACGATGTCGACCGAGCTGAACAGGACCAGCAGGAGCGTCGGGATGACGACGGTGAGCAGCAGCTGCTCGCCGTTGCGCAGCAGCATCCTCGTCTCGAGCGCCGCCTGCGTGCCGATCATGCGGGGGAGCGGGGCCGCACCCGGCTTGGGCGCGTATGTTCCGGTGGCGGTGGTCACGACCGCAGCTCCTTACCCGTGAGCTCGAGGAAGACGTCTTCCAGGGTGTGCCGCTCGACCGAGATCCTCTCCGGCATCACCCCGTGCTGGGCGCACCACGTGGTGACGGTGGCGAGCAGCTGCGGGTCGACCTCGCCGGTGACGCGGTAGCCGCCCGGGGTCAGCTCGGCGGCGGCGGAGTCCGGGGGGAGCGCCTTGAGGAGCGAGGCGAGGTCCAGCCCGGGGCGGCCGGTGAAGCGGAGCGTGTTCTCGGCGCCGCCGCGGCACAGCTCCTCGGGGGAGCCCTGTGCGATGACCTTGCCCGCATCGATGATCGCCACGTCGTCGGCGAGCTGTTCGGCCTCGTCCATGTAGTGCGTGGTGAGGATCACCGAGACGCCGTCGGCGCGCAGGTCGCGCACCAGGTCCCAGGTGGCCCGGCGGGCCTGCGGGTCGAGGCCGGCGGTGGGCTCGTCCAGGAAGACCAGCTCGGGCCTGCCCACGACGGCCATGGCGAGCGCGAGGCGCTGCTGCTGCCCGCCGGAGAGCCGCCGGTACGTCGTACGGCCGCAGGAGCCGAGCCCCAGCCGCTCGATCAGCGCGTCCACGTCGAGCGGGTGCGCGTGCAGCTTCGCCACGTGCCGCAGCATCTCGTCCGCCCGGGCGCCCGAGTAGACGCCACCCGACTGGAGCATCACGCCGATCCGCGGGCGCAGGGCCGCCGCGTCCCGGACCGGGTCGAGGCCGAGGACGCGCACCGTGCCGGTGTCCGGCTTCCGGTAGCCCTCGCAGGTCTCGACGGTGGTCGTCTTGCCGGCACCGTTCGGGCCGAGGACGGCGGTGATGCCGCCGGAGGCCGTGAGGTCGAGACCGTCGACGGCGGTCTTGGTTCCGTACCGCTTGACCAGGCCTTGAACCTGGACGACGGGCTCACTTCGCATGAGGCGCAAGTCTAGGGAGCCGATCGGGCCGCCGGGAGGCCGGGGCCCCCGGTCCCCACCGCGGAATCCCGGTCCCGCCAAGGGGTGCCGCGGGCTATTTAGGTAACCCTTAGTGATCGAGGACACCGTGGGCCCGTATCCAGGGCGCTTGTCCGAGCCCGAGGAATTACGCAACAATGGCGTTGTGAAAAACGTCGGCGAGGCTCACGAAGAGCTCGTGACCGGGGAGCGCTCCACGCGCAACCGGGTCGCGCGGTCCATCCTGGACCACGGCCCGTCGACCGTCACCGAGCTCGCGAACCGGCTCGGCCTCACCCAGGCGGCCGTACGCCGTCACCTGGACGCGCTGGTCGCCGACGATGTCGTACAGCCGCGCGAGCAGCGGGTCTACGGAGCGCGTACCCGCGGCCGGCCCGCCAAGGTGTTCGCGCTGACGGACTGCGGGCGGGACGCCTTCGACCAGTCCTACGACGCACTCGCCGCCGACGCGCTGCGCTGGATCGCGGAGAACGCGGGCGGGGAGGCGGCCGTCGCGGCCTTCGCCCGCGACCGGATCGAGGCCCAGGCCCAGGCGTACCGTGAGGCCATCGAGAAGGCGCCCCCCGGGGAGCGCACCGAGGCGCTGGCAAAGGCCCTGAGTGCCGACGGGTACGCTGCTACGGCGCGTAGCGCACCCGGTCGGCAAAGCGGCGAGCAGCTGTGCCAGCACCACTGCCCGGTCGCCCACGTCGCTGAGAAGTACCCGCAGCTGTGCGAGGCGGAGACGGAGATCTTCTCCCGCCTGCTCGGGACGCACGTCCAGCGACTGGCCACCATCGCCCACGGCGACGGCGTCTGCACGACGTACATCCCCCGGGGCGATCCGCAGACGGCGCCGCCCGCACAACAGACCACGACACCATCATCCGCAAGCACGGCCGGGAGGAACCCCGCATGACTCTCCCCACGGAGACTGCCCACCCTGAGCTCGAGGGCCTGGGTAAGTACGAATACGGCTGGGCCGACTCCGACGAGGCGGGTGCCTCTGCGAAGCGTGGCCTGAGCGAGGACGTGGTCCGGGACATCTCGGCGAAGAAGAACGAGCCGGAGTGGATGACCAAGCTCCGCCTCAAGGGCCTGCGGCTCTTCGAGAAGAAGCCCATGCCGAACTGGGGCTCGGACCTGTCGGGCATCGACTTCGACAACATCAAGTACTTCGTCCGCTCCACGGAGAAGCAGGCGGAGTCCTGGGAGGACCTGCCCGAGGACATCAAGAACACGTACGACAAGCTCGGCATCCCCGAGGCGGAGAAGCAGCGCCTCGTCGCCGGTGTCGCGGCCCAGTACGAGTCCGAGGTCGTCTACCACCAGATCCGCGAGGACCTGGAGGAGCAGGGCGTCATCTTCCTCGACACCGACACCGCCCTGAAGGAGCACCCGGAGCTCTTCAAGGAGTACTTCGGGACCGTCATCCCGGTCGGTGACAACAAGTTCGCCTCGCTGAACACCGCCGTGTGGTCGGGTGGCTCCTTCATCTACGTGCCGAAGGGCGTGCACGTCGAGATCCCGCTCCAGGCCTACTTCCGCATCAACACGGAGAACATGGGCCAGTTCGAGCGGACCCTGATCATCGTCGACGAGGGTGCCTACGTGCACTACGTCGAGGGTTGTACGGCCCCGATCTACAAGTCGGACTCGCTGCACAGCGCCGTGGTCGAGATCATCGTCAAGAAGAACGCCCGCTGCCGCTACACGACCATCCAGAACTGGTCGAACAACGTCTACAACCTGGTCACCAAGCGCGCCGTGGCGTACGAGGGCGCGACCATGGAGTGGATCGACGGCAACATCGGCTCCAAGGTGACGATGAAGTACCCGGCCGTCTACCTGATGGGCGAGCACGCCAAGGGCGAGACCCTCTCCATCGCCTTCGCGGGCGAGGGGCAGCACCAGGACGCCGGCTCCAAGATGGTCCACATGGCGCCGAACACGTCCTCCAACATCGTCTCCAAGTCGGTGGCGCGCGGCGGTGGCCGTACCTCGTACCGCGGTCTGGTCGAGATCGGCGAGGGCGCCGCCGGATCGAAGTCGAACGTGCTGTGCGACGCGCTGCTCGTCGACACGATCTCCCGCTCCGACACGTACCCGTACGTGGACGTCCGCGAGGACGACGTGTCCATGGGCCACGAGGCGACCGTCTCCAAGGTCTCCGAGGACCAGCTCTTCTACCTGATGAGCCGCGGTCTGAGCGAGTTCGAGGCGATGGCGATGATCGTGCGCGGCTTCGTCGAGCCCATCGCGAAGGAGCTGCCCATGGAGTACGCCCTCGAGCTCAACCGGCTGATCGAGCTGCAGATGGAAGGCGCGGTCGGCTAACCCCGCCCCATCGGTCAGCACACGTCTTACGCAGAGAGAGAGCACTACGACAGCCATGGCTGAGGCTCAGAACATCCCCGTGGGCTCCACCACCGCGGGCCAGATCGCGGTGGCCGCCGAGTCGACCGTCGCCACGCGCATGAGCGCGCCCCCGTCCTTCGACGTGGCGGACTTCCCGGTCCCCCACGGCCGTGAGGAGGAGTGGCGGTTCACCCCGCTGGAGCGCCTGCGCGGGCTGCACGACGGAACCGCGGTCGCCACCGGCGAGGGCGTGAAGGTCGTCGTCCAGGCCCCCGAGGGCGTCACCGTCGAGACCGTCGGCCGCGACGACGCGCGCCTCGGCAGGGCGGGCACCCCGGTGGACCGCGTCGCCGCCCAGGCGTACTCGGCGTTCGAGAAGGCCGGCGTGGTCACGGTCCCCAAGGAGACGGTGCTCACCGAGCCGATCCGCATCGCCGTGCACGGCGAGGGCGGGGTCGCCTACGGCCACCAGGTCGTCGAGCTGGGAGCCTTCGCCGAAGCCGTCGTCGTCATCGACCACACCGGTGACGCCGTGCTCGCCGCCAATGTCGACTACGTCCTGGGCGACGGCGCCAAGCTGACCGTCGTGTCCGTCCAGGACTGGGACGACAAGGCCGTCCACGTCGGCCAGCACAACGCGCTGATCGGCCGGGACGCCACCTTCAAGTCGTTCGTGGTGACCTTCGGCGGCGACCTGGTACGCCTGCACCCGCGCGTGCAGTACGCCGGCACCGGCGGCGAGGCCGAGCTCTTCGGCCTGTACTTCACCGACTCCGGCCAGCACCACGAGCACCGCCTCCTCGTCGACCACAACACCCCGCACTGCAAGTCGAACGTCGCCTACAAGGGTGCGCTCCAGGGCGAGAGCGCCCACGCGGTGTGGATCGGCGACGTCCTCATCGAGGCCAAGGCCGAGGGCACGGACACCTACGAGATGAACCGCAACCTGGTTCTGACCGACGGCGCCCGCGTCGACTCCGTGCCGAACCTCGAGATCGAGACCGGCGAGATCGTCGGCGCCGGCCACGCGTCGGCCACCGGCCGCTTCGACGACGAGCAGCTCTTCTACCTGATGGCCCGCGGCATCCCGGAGCACGATGCCCGCCGCCTCGTCGTCCGCGGCTTCTTCGCCGAGCTGGTCCAGCAGATCGGCGTCGAGGACATCGAGGCCCGCCTCATCGACAAGATCGAGGAAGAGCTGGAGGCGTCGGTCGCATGACGTTCGTACGCGCCTGTGGCCTGAACGAGCTGGAGGAGGACACCCCGAAGCGGGTGGAACTCGACGGCACGCCGGTGTCCATCGTGCAGACGGAGGGCGAGGTGTTCGCCATTTACGACATCTGCTCGCACGCGAACGTCTCGCTGTCCGAGGGCGAGGTGGAGGACTGCCAGATCGAGTGCTGGCTGCACGGCTCCAGCTTCGACCTGCGCACCGGAAAGCCGTCCGGCCTCCCCGCGACGCGCCCCGTCCCCGTATACCCCGTAAAGATCGAAGGGGACGACGTACTCGTCTCCCTCACCCAGGAGTCCTGAGGCACCCATGGCAACGCTTGAAATCCACGACCTGCACGTCACCGTCGAGGCCGACAACGCCACGAAGGAGATCCTCAAGGGCGTCGACCTCACCGTGAAGCAGGGCGAGACGCACGCCATCATGGGCCCCAACGGCTCCGGCAAGTCGACTCTCGCCTACTCCCTCGCGGGTCACCCCAAGTACACGATCACCGGCGGCACCGTCACCCTCGACGGCGAGGACGTCCTCGAGATGTCCGTCGACGAGCGCGCCCGCGCCGGCCTCTTCCTCGCCATGCAGTACCCGGTCGAGGTCCCCGGCGTCTCGGTGAGCAACTTCCTGCGCACCTCCGCCACCGCCGTCCGCGGCGAGGCCCCCAAGCTGCGCACCTGGGTGAAGGAGGTCAAGGAGGCCATGGAGCGCCTCAACATGGACCCGTCCTTCGCCGAGCGCAACGTCAACGAGGGCTTCTCCGGCGGTGAGAAGAAGCGCCACGAGATCCTCCAGCTCGAGCTGATCAAGCCGAAGATCGCGATCCTCGACGAGACCGACTCCGGCCTCGACGTCGACGCGCTGCGCATCGTCTCCGAGGGCGTCAACCGCGTCCGCGAGACCGGTGAGGTCGGCACCCTGCTGATCACCCACTACACCCGCATCCTCCGCTACATCAAGCCGGACTACGTGCACGTCTTCGCGGGCGGCCGCATCGTCGAGTCCGGTGGCCCCGAGCTCGCCGACAAGCTGGAGAACGAGGGCTACGAGTCCTACGTGAAGGGTGGCGTATCCGCGTGACACAGCTGCCGGGCCTCCTCGACACCGAGGCGATCCGTAAGGACTTCCCGATCCTGGACCGGGTGCTCCACGACGGAAAGAAGTTGGTCTACCTGGACAACGCGGCGACCTCGCAGAAGCCGCGCCAGGTGCTCGACGTGCTCAACGAGTACTACGAGCGCTACAACGCCAACGTCCACCGAGGCGTGCACGTCCTCGCCGAGGAGGCCACGGCGCTGTACGAGGGCGCGCGGGACAAGGTCGCCGCGTTCATCAACGCGCCCAGCCGCGACGAGGTGATCTTCACCAAGAACGCCTCCGAGTCGCTGAACCTCGTGGCGAACATGCTGGGCTGGGCCGACGAGCCCTACCGCGTGGACCACGAGACCGAGATCGTCATCACCGAGATGGAGCACCACTCCAACATCGTTCCGTGGCAGCTGCTGGCGCAGCGCACCGGCGCGAAGCTGAAGTGGTTCGGCCTCACGGACGACGGCCGTCTCGACCTGTCGAACATCGACGAGGTCATCACGGAGAAGACGAAGATCGTGTCCTTCGTCCTGGTCTCCAACATCCTCGGCACGGTCAACCCGGTCGAGGCCATAGTGCGCCGCGCCCAGGAGGTCGGTGCGCTGGTGTGCATCGACGCCTCCCAGGCCGCCCCGCACATGGCCCTGGACGTGCAGGCGCTCCAGGCCGACTTCGTGGCCTTCACCGGCCACAAGATGTGCGCTCCGACCGGCATCGGCGTGCTGTGGGGCCGCCAGGAGCTCCTGGAGGACCTCCCGCCCTTCCTGGGCGGCGGCGAGATGATCGAGACGGTCTCGATGCACTCGTCGACGTACGCCCCCGCGCCGCACAAGTTCGAGGCGGGCACGCCCCCGATCGCGCAGGCCGTCGGCCTCGGCGCGGCCGTGGACTACCTCTCCTCGATCGGCATGGACAAGATCCAGCAGCATGAGCACGCGCTCACGGAGTACGCGGTCAAGCGCCTGCTGGAGGTCCCCGACCTGCGGATCATCGGCCCGACCACGGCCGAGGACCGGGGCGCGGCGATCTCCTTCACGCTCGGCGACATCCACCCGCACGACGTGGGCCAGGTCCTCGACGAGCAGGGCATCGCGGTCCGGGTCGGCCACCACTGCGCACGGCCGGTCTGCCTGCGGTACGGAATTCCTGCGACCACGCGAGCGTCGTTCTATCTGTACTCCACGCCGGGCGAGATCGACGCTCTCGTCGACGGTCTGGAGCACGTACGGAACTTCTTCGGCTGAGGGGCTGCTGCCAGTGAAGCTGGATTCGATGTACCAGGACGTCATCCTGGACCACTACAAGCACCCGCACGGGCGGGGCTTGCGGGACGGCGACGCCGAGGTGCACCACGTCAACCCGACCTGTGGCGACGAGATCACGCTCCGTGTGAAGTACGACGGTGAGCGGATCGAGGACATCAGCTACGAGGGCCAGGGCTGCTCCATCAGCCAGGCGTCGGCCTCCGTGCTGAACGAGCTGCTGGTCGGCAAGGAGCTGGCCGAGGCCCAGAAGATCCAGGGCGTCTTCCTGGAGCTGATGCAGTCCAAGGGCCGCATCGAGCCGGACGACGCCATGGAGGAGGTCCTGGAGGACGCGGTCGCGTTCGCCGGGGTGTCCAAGTACCCGGCCCGAGTGAAGTGCGCCCTCCTGAGCTGGATGGCGTGGAAGGACGCGACGGCCCAGGCTTTCGCGGAGGAGGCGAAGACCGCATGAGCGAGAACGGAACGCCGGAGGCAGTCGCGACCAAGCCTGCCTCCGAGGAGGAGCTGCGCGAGGCGCTGATGGACGTCGTCGACCCCGAGCTGGGCATCGACGTCGTCAACCTCGGCCTGATCTACGGCATCCACGTCGACGACGCGAACATCGCCACCGTCGACATGACCCTGACGTCCGCGGCCTGTCCGCTCACCGACGTCATCGAGGACCAGGCCAAGTCCGCCACGGACGGCCTCGTCAACGAACTGCGCATCAACTGGGTCTGGATGCCCCCGTGGGGCCCCGACAAGATCACGGACGACGGCCGCGAGCAGCTTCGGGCGCTCGGCTTCAACGTCTGACCCGCCGCACACGGTGTGAGGCCCCGGCTCATCGAGCCGGGGCCTTCGCATGTCCGTGGGGAGCGTGTCGTGCGGCAGTGACCCCGGCGGTGTCCGGAGCGCGGGGCGCGGGCCTGATCCGGTGAGGGGCGGAGGCAGGAGGCAGGAGGCAGGGGGCCGCGGGGCGGACGGGGCACGGCGCGCCCCGCAGCGCGCGAGGCGTGTGCGGCGCAGGCCGTCGGCGCGGCGAAGTGTCGCCCGCCGCACGGCTGTTGTTCGCCCGGAGTACCGGTGCCGTGCCACCCGTGTTGGGGGAGACGGCCCACCCTTCTCCTCGACACCGGCAAGATCACCTCGTGGAGAGGCCACTCCTGTGCCGCACACCGCTTCCCCGTCCCGCCGCCGGGCCGTCGCCGCCGCGGGCGGCGTCCTCGCACTCGTCGGCGTCGGCCTGAACGCACCCGCACACGCGGCGAGTTACGGAACCCCGACCATCTCCCTGTCCGCCTCGTACCTGTCCGGGGCCGTCGGGGCGACCGGCGACCCGACCGTGACCGTCACCGTCGGGCAGAGCGGTGCGGACGCCTCATCGCTGACCGTGGCGGCCTCGGCCAGCACGAAGTCCTCGGTCGCCCAGCCGGGCGACGTCTCCGTCGCCGGGACCGGCGCCACCCGGAGCGTCGCCGTGGCCGCGCGCGGCCGGGGCTACACCGACCTCACCCTCAAGGTGACCGGACTGGGCGGCAGGACGGCCACCAAGACCCTGCACTACGCCGCGTCGGCCGCCGTCCAGCAGGCGGCGGACACCCGCTACTTCACCGGGTCGTCCGACGCGTCGGCCGCCGTGGACGTGGGCGGCGGGTACGTCCTCGTCGCCGACGACGAGTCCAATGTGCTGCGGCTGTACGACGGTTCGGCCTCCGGAGCGCCCGTGAGGACGTGGGACTTCAGCTCCCGCATCGGCGTGGACAAGGAGATCGACATCGAGGGCGCGGCCCGCGTCGGTGACACGGTCTACTGGACGGGATCGCTGGGCAACAACAAGGACGGCGAGTACAAGTCCGCCCGCAACACCGTCTTCACCACCACGGTGACCGGGAGCGGCGCGTCGACGCAGCTGACCTACGGCTCCGCCTACCGGAAGCTGCGTGACGACCTCGTGGCCTGGGACGAGGCGAACGGCGGCCGGTACGGCTTCGCGGCCGGTACGGCCGCCGGCCAGGTGCCCAAGCAGATCGACGGGTTCAACGTCGAGGGCCTGGAGTTCGCCCCCGGTTCGTCCACCACCGCGTACATCGGCTTCCGCGCCCCGCTGGTGCCCCCGCAGAACGGCGGCAAGGCGCTGCTCGTGCCGGTCACCAACATCGACAAGGTGGTCGGCAGCGGTGCGAAGCCGGTCTTCGGGGCGCCGGTCGAGCTGGACCTCGGCGGGCTCTCCGTCCGCGACATCCGCAAGAACGCCGCCGGCCAGTATCTGATCGTGGCCGGCAGCTGGGCCGCCGACGACAACTTCGACCCGTATGCGCTCTACCAGTGGGACGGGGTGGCGGGGCACGCGCCGGTCAAGCGCGTGGACCTGCCGACGAGCGACCCGGGCGGCTGGGAGGCCGTCGTGTCGGTGCCGGACCTGTCGGCGCCGGGTGCCCGCGCGCGGCTGCTCACGGACGACGGCTCCGCCGACCTGTACGGGGACGGTACGGAGGCCAAGGACCTCACCCACCCGGAGTGGAAGAAGTCCAGGGCCACGTGGTTCACGGTGTCCTGACGGTCCGGAGGTACTGGAGGGTGTCGTGCGGCCGGGGGAGACTGGCCGCATGACCGTATCGATGTACCACCTCGTGGTGGACGCGCACGATCTGCCGGCCCAGGCGCGGTTCTGGTGCCAGGTGCTGGACTGGAAGGTGCTCTTCGAGGCCGAGGACGAAGTCGTCATCGGCGCCGGTGTGTCGGCGTACCCGGGGATGTGCTTCGTGCCGGTGCCGGAGGCGAAGACCGTGAAGAACCGGCTGCACATCGACCTGGCGCCGGACGACCAGGACGCCGAGGTCGAACGGATCCTCGCGCTCGGGGCACGCCGCGCCGGGGTGGGGCAGGGCGAGGACGTGGGCTGGGTGGTCCTGGAGGACCCCGAGGGCAACGAGTTCTGTGTGCTGCGGCCGAAGAACTCGCTCGTCGACTGAGCATGCGGCCGCTGCGGGCCGGCCGACCCGGGTCGGCCGGGTGCGCCGCGCTCATGTGTACGGGTGTACGCATCGATGGGTACACTCGTACACATGGGATACGTGCTCCTCGCGGGAGCCATCGCCGCCGAGGTCACCGCGACCACGGCCATGAAGTACGCGGACGGATTCAGCAGACTCTGGCCCACGCTGATCACCGTCGCCGGCTATCTCGTCGCCTTCGTGCTGCTGGCCCAGACGCTCAAGACCATCCAGGTCGGCACGGCCTACGCCATCTGGGCCGGGGTCGGCACCGCCGTCATCGCCGGGATCGGCATGCTGTTCCTCGACGAGCCGATGACGGCGGCCAAGCTCGCCGGGATCGCCCTCGTCATCGGCGGAGTGGTCCTGCTCAACCTGGGCGGTGCCCACTGATGACCGGGACCAGGCCATGACGCGCCGCTACGACCCCGAGCGCCGTCAGCGCATCATCGACGCCGCGATCCGTGTCGTCGGCGCGCACGGCATCGCCGGACTCAGCCACCGCTCCGCCGCCGCCGAGGCGGACGTGCCGCTCGGCTCCACGACGTACCACTTCAAGACCCTCGACGAGCTCCTCGTCGCCGCGCTGCGCCAGGCCAACGAGGGTTTCGCCAAGGTGGTGCGCAGCCGCGGCGCGCTGGAGGACCGCCGCACCGACCTCGCCGGCGAACTCGCCGGGCTGATGGGGGAGTGGCTCGCCGGGGACCCCACGGGCGTCGAGCTCGAGTACGAGCTCTACCTCGCCGCCCTGCGCCGCCCCGCCCTGCGGCCGGTCGCCGCCGAGTGGTGCGAGGGTCTCGCCGATCCGCTGGCCCGGCGCACCGACCCGGTGACCGCGCGGGCGCTCGTCGCGCTCATGGACGGCATCTGCCTTCAGGTGCTGCTCACGGGCGGGGCGTACGACGAGGCGTATGCGCGGGAGATGCTGCACCGGGTGATCGCGGGGCCCGGCCCGGGTCCCGGGGAGGAGCCGGAGCCGTCGGCTCCGTGACGTCCGTGACCGCCGCGAGCGCGGCCGCGACGCTGCCCGCCACGTCCGTCACCGGGTAGAACACCTCGCGCACCACCCGCTCCCGGTCCACGACGAGTGTGAGCCGCTTGAGCCGGCTGGCGCCGGCCGCGCGGAAGGTCGGCAGGCGCAGCGCCGCCGCCAGCTCCAGATCCGTGTCCGACAGCAGCGGAAAGCCGAGCCGCTCCGCGTCGGCGAACGCCCGCTGTTCGTCGGGGCGTTGGGTGGACACGCCGTGCACCGTGGCGCCGGCCGCCGTGAAGTCGGCGAGCCGGTCGCGGTAGGTGCACGACTCCAGGGT
Source organism: Streptomyces sp. NPDC002004 (assembly GCF_053593975.1). NCBI lineage: Bacteria > Bacillati > Actinomycetota > Actinomycetes > Kitasatosporales > Streptomycetaceae > Streptomyces > Streptomyces sp. NPDC002004. Next base: position 37,467 of record NZ_JBSFDP010000009.1, on the reverse strand, counting down.
GCAGCCGGGTGCGCCCGGGATCCCGGACCAGCCCGGCGGATACGCATCCGGCCGGGCGTAGCCGCCGGGGAAGCAGTACAGGACCGTGTACGCGGTGCCGGCGACCGGGTCGCGCGGGGCGCCGTCCAGGTCGGTGAGCCGGAGCTCGGGGACGCGGGTGCCGCGCAGCTCGTGGACCCGCCGGGCCTCGGCCGAGCCCGGGTCCGCCGTCGCCGTCGTCGCGCCGTCGCCCAGGACCCAGGCGTCGCCCCAGTCCTGCAGGGCCACCAGGACCGGCACCAGGGCCCGGCCGCGCGGCGTGAGCCGGTACTCGTGGCGCACCGGCCGCTCCTGGTACGGCGTCCGGGAGACCACGCCCGCGTCCACGAGGAGATGCAGCCGCTCCGTCAACACCTTGCGGGAGACGCCGAGTTCCTGTTGCAGCCCCTCGAAGCGGTGCACCCCGCGGGCCAGGTCCCGGACGACCAGCAGCGTCCACCAGTCACCGACCACGTCCAGGGCCTGCGCGATCGAGCAGTCGGCGTCGCCGAGGCTGGTCCGTCTGGCCATGGCTCTGTGCTCCTCCCGGCGGAAACGTCGTTGACCGGAGACTCGCATCCTGACATAGTCCGTTCCCAAAAGAAACTGACTCGGGCGGCGGAGACCCGGGCGGAGCTGATCGCCGGAACCACGAGGTCCGGCGGGGGAATCGGGGGAGCAGGCGCATGCGAGCGCTGAAAGACGTGCCGCGCACGGTGTGGCTGCTGGCCTGCGGCCAGTTCGCCACCATGGTCGTGAGCCTCACCTTCGTCTATCTGTTCCTCTATCTCACCGGCCCGCGCGGCCTCGACGTCGGCCAGGCGGGCCTGATCAGCGGCATCGGCGGCGCCGGAGTCGTCGCGGGCAACTTCACGGGCGGCTGGTTCGGCGACCGCTTCGGCCACCGCCGGGTCCTGCTCGTCGCCGCCGTCGCCTCCGGACTTGTCCTCGTCGCGCTGCCCGTCATCCCGACGCCCGCGCTCTGTCTGGCGCTACCGGTCTCCGAGTACGCCGTCGGCGTGGTGCGCGCCGCCGGCGCGGCGCTCGTCGCGGTGATCGTCCCCGAGGGTGCCCGCCGCCAGGCCTTCGCCGTCGTCCGTGCCGCCGCCAACGCGGGCTTCACCGTGGGCCCCGTGCTCGGCGCGCTGGTCGCCACCCATGCCTCGTACGGCTGGCTGTTCGTCGCCGACGGGGCCGGCACGCTCTTCCTCGCGCTGTGGACCGCGCGGGTGGTCCCGGCGCGCGGCGCGACCCGGGAGACGGCGGCCCCGGAACACGCCGGCGGCCGGCTGTGGCCCGAGCTGCGGGCACGGCCCGCCGTGCTGGTGCTGCTCGGCGCGATCCTGGTCGTCGACCTGGTATACCGGCAGCAGTACTCGACGTTCCCCGTCTTCCTCGCCGCCCACGGCATGGACGCGCAGGTCTACGGCGCCCTGCTGGCGATCAACGGCGGCGTGATCCTCTGCCTGGAGCTCCCCGCTGCGGTCGCCCTGCGGCGGCGCTCCCCGCTCGCCGTCGTCGGCACCGGACTGCTGCTGGTCGCCGGGGGCTACGCGGCCCTGCTCGCCGGCGCCTCGCTCGCCACCGCCGTCACCATGATGACGCTGCTGACGCTCGGCGAGGTCCTGTACAAGTCCACGGCCACGGCCTACGTCGCCGACCAGGCCCCGGACCATGTGCAGGGCCGCTTCCAGAGCCTGTACTCCGGAGCCTCGGTCAGTGGCACCGTCCTCGCCGCGCCCCTCGGCGGTGCCCTCTACGCGGCGGCACCCTCGGCGCTGTGGCCCGCCTGCGCGGCCCTCGGGGCGCTGGCCGGGACGGCGGTGCTCGTCGCGGGCCGGCTGCGCCGGACACCGGCCCGTACCTGGTGGGGACCGCGCCCGGACGCTGAGACCGGTTCGCCTCGGCGGGTCCTCGGCGGTTAGGTTGCTGGCATGACCGACTCGACTGCTACTCGCACCACCGGCGCCGTCGCCGCCGGCCTCGCCACCCTCACCGCGGACGGCACCGTCCTCGACACCTGGTTCCCCGCTCCCGAGCTCGTCGCGGCGTCCGCCGAGGGCCTCGGCCCGGCCGGCACCGAGCGCCTGTCCGCCGACCGTGCCGTGGAGCTGCTCGGCGAGGGTGCCGCGAAGGCCATCGGCCCGGACGCCCGCCGTGGCGTCGAGGTGGTCGCCGTCCGTACGGTCATCGCCTCGCTCGAGGACAAGCCGCTGGACGCGCACGACGCGTACCTGCGTCTCCACCTGCTGTCCCACCGTCTGGTGAAGCCGCACGGCCAGAACCTCGACGGGCTCTTCGGCCTGCTCTCCAACGTCGCCTGGACCTCGCTCGGCCCGGTTGCCGTCGACGACGTCGAGAAGGTCCGTCTGAATGCCCGCGCCGAGGGCCTGCACCTCCAGGTGACCTCCATCGACAAGTTCCCGCGCATGACGGACTACGTCGCGCCGAAGGGCGTCCGCATCGCCGACGCCGACCGTGTCCGCCTCGGCGCGCACCTCGCCCAGGGCACCACGGTCATGCACGAGGGCTTCGTCAACTTCAACGCCGGCACCCTCGGCACCTCCATGGTCGAGGGCCGCATCTCCGCGGGCGTCGTCGTCGGCGACGGCTCCGACATCGGCGGCGGCGCCTCCACCATGGGCACCCTCTCCGGCGGCGGCAACGTCATCATCTCCATCGGCGAGCGCTGCCTCATCGGCGCCGAGGCGGGCGTCGGCATCGCCCTGGGCGACGAGTGCGTCGTGGAGGCCGGCCTCTACGTCACCGCGGGCACCCGCATCACCATGCCCGACGGCCAGATCGTCAAGGCACGCGAGCTCAACGGCGCCTCCAACATCCTCTTCCGCCGCAACTCGGTCACCGGCACGGTCGAGGCCCGCCCGAACAACGCGGTCTGGGGCGGCCTGAACGACATCCTGCACAGCCACAACTGACCCAGGGCGGCCGCGACCTGCGGCCGCCCCACCGACCACTGAGCGACCTGCCGACGAGCCGTCGGCAGCGGGCGCGGTCGGTCTTCGCCGAGTGCCCTTCCACGGCCCGAGCACGGCCCTGGGAGGGCACTCGCGCGTCGGTGCCGTGCGGCTCGTACGGGCCGGCTCCTCGGGCTACGCGTTCCGGTCCGCTTCCCGGGCCGCCCGCTCCAGCCGGCTCCGGTGGTTCTCCCACCACGCCGGATCGCCCGGCGCCATGCTGTCGTTGCCCTTGTTCATCCCCACGGAACCGTCCATGAGTTCCCGGATGATGTCGGCGTGCCCGGCGTGCCGGTGCGTGTCGGCGATCACGCGCACCACGGCATGGTGCAGCGTCACTTCGTTCCGGTCCTCCGCCCACCACGGCACCCTGCCTATGGTGTCCAGCGCCAGCGCCTCGATCGTCGCGTCCGCATGCGCCCACGCCCTGCGGTAGAGCTCCACGATGTGCTTGCGTGACTCGTCGGCGGTGGCCCACATGTCCGCGTTGGGCTCGGCACCGTCCTCGAGCCAGGGCAGCGGCTCGCCGGACGGCCGTCCGAAGGTGTCGCCGAGATAGCCCAGTTCCACGCCGGCCACATGCTTCACCAGGCCCAGGAGATTGGTGCCGGTCGGCGTCAGCGGGCGGCGGACGTCGTACTCCGAGAGCCCTTCGAGCTTCCACAGCAGGGCATCACGGGCGGACTGGAGGTACAAGCGAAGGTCGGCCTTGGGGTCCGATGCGGTCATGGGGCCAGTCTGCCGTCCGACGGGCCCTGTGCGGGTGGGGGACGTCAGGCGGCACCCGCCCGTGCGTCGACGAGCGCGCGGTACGCCGCGAGCAGTCCCTCCGTCGCCTCCCGGTCCGCGGGACGCAGCGGGGAGCGGACCGGGCCCGCCGGGAGGCCGAGCGCACCGAGCAGGGCCTTCGCCGTGACCGTGCCGGGCAGGCCGGATGCCATCATCGCCTCCATGAGGGGCAGGGCCGCGCGCTGGAGCCGGGCCGCCCCGGCCGTGTCGCCGGAGTCGAACGCGTCGAGGATGGCGCGGAGTTCGGCCGGGGCGGCGTTGGCGACCGTCGAGACGTACCCCGCGCCCCCGACCGCGTACAGCGGCAGGACGAACTCCTCGCAGCCCGCGTAGTACGCGAGATCCGTGCGGGCCATCACGTGCTGGCTGCCGAACAGGTCGTAGGCGCAGTCCTTGACCGCGACGACGCGCGGATGCGGGGCCAGGCGCAGCAGGCTGTCCGGTTCGATCCGGGTGCCGGTGCGGCCGGGGATGTCGTACAGCATCAGCGGAAGCCCGGAGGCGTCCGCGATCTGACGGAAGTGGGCCTCGACCGCGTCCTGCGGCGGCCTGCTGTAGTACGGCGCCACGACCAGCAGACCGTCGGCGCCCGCCTTCTCGGCCGCGAGGGCGAGCTCGACCGTGTGCCGGGTGTCCGCGGTGCCCACGCCCGCCACGATCGCCGCGCGGCCACCGACCGCCTCGGAGACGGCGCGCACGAGCGCGGACTTCTCGGAGTCCGTGGTCGTCGGCGACTCGCCCGTGGTCCCGGACAGCACCAGCCCGTCGCACCCCCGGCCCACCAGCCGGTCCGCGAGTCGCTGGGCGCCGTCCAGGTCGAGCACCCCGGTGTCCGTGAACGGCGTGATCATGGCGCAGAGCGCGCGGCCGAAGGGCCTCGATGTGGTCATGAACGTAGTGTCGGCAGGCCGACTGTGTAGCACCACTTAATTCTTCTACGGAATACGGGTCAGGTCTGCTACGGCGTGGTGTCGGACTAAGGTCATCGAGGAGGTGCATGGGATGAGCGGGGCAGGGGCGTTCCCCGGAACGGAACGCGTCGATCTGGGGGAAGTGCCGTACACCGATGCCGTGGAGCGCATGGCCGGCTGGGCCGGGCAGCGGCGGGCGGGGGAGATCGCGGACCGGCTGGTGCTGCTGAGCCATCCGCCCGTCATCACCTACGGCTCGCGGACACCGCCCGCGGATCTGCCCGTCGACTCCCCGGTCCCTCTGGTCGCGGTGGACCGCGGCGGCCAGGCGACGTACCACGGGCCCGGACAGCTCATCGGCTACCTCGTGCTCGACCTGCGCGAGCGCGAGCGCCGCAGCGGTCCCGGCGATGTCGTGCGCCGGCTGGAGAACGGGCTGATCCGGGCGTGCGCCGCGCTCGGCTTCGAAACCGTCCGGCGCGACACTCCGCCCGGGGCGCAGAGCCTGGTGGGCGTATGGACACCCGGCGGCGAAAAACTCGTGTCCATCGGGATGCGCATCCGCGGCGGCGTCACCAGCCACGGCTTCGCGCTCAACGTGGCCTCGGACCTGGCCGAGTTCGCCAGGTTCACGGCCTGCGGGCTGCCCGAGGTCGCGATGACCTCACTCGCCGCGATGGCGGCGGCCCGGGGCCGGCCCGTGCCCACCGACCGCGAGGTCAGGGACGCCGTGGCGGTGGCGCTCGGCGCGGCCTGAGCCGGCCCGCCCCCGCACGCCCTGGTGCGCATCCGCGGGTGTGTGCTGCACCATGACATCAAGTGCCCCGTCACGGGAGGCGTCATGAAACTCGGCAAGGCGCTCGCGACCGGTGTCGCGGAGGAACGGCAGCGCGAGACCACGCACGACCAGGAACACGAGGGCGACGCACGGCCCGCACGGCTCCACCCGGAGCCGGAGCGCCCGGCCGCCACGACCGTCGCCACGCGCGACGCCGAGGCCCCGGTCGCCGGCTGAGGTTCCGCGGATGAGACTGCGGCTCCCGGCCGAACGCCCGACGGAGCCGCCGACCGGGTACAAGATCACCCACCCGGTGCTGTCCCAGGACGGCACCCGGGTCGGGTTCACCGGTGTCTCCCTGGGCGGCGCCCTGCCGTACGGGGTGCTCGACGAGGCGCGCTGCGCCTACGGACTGCGCCACCGCGCCCCGCACCGCCGCTGCGACTGCGGCTTCCACTGCGTCCATGTGCGCTCCGACGCCGAGGCGCTGCTGTGCACCGCGGAGAACCGGCGGGCCGCGCTCCTCGAGGTCACCGTGCTCGGCGCGTACATCCGGTTCGAACGAGGCTTCCGCTACGCCCGTCAGCGGGTGCGCTCCGTGACCGTGGGGCCCTGCGGCTGCGGTGCCACGGCGACCGCGCTCGCCGACACGGGCCGGGGCCTGCCCGGCTGGATCACCCTGGAGGCCGCCTGCCCGGGGTGCACAGGGGCGCGTACGTCGCTGACGCTCGCCCGCTTCGCCCGGCTGGCCGGCGAAGGGCTGACCGTGCGCGCGGGCGCCGCCCGCACCGTGGCCGCGCCGCCCGCCGACCTGGGGGTGCCCGAACTGGTCGCGGAGGCGGCGCTGCTCCAGGCCCGCCTCGACTGGTTCCAGACGCAACTGGCCCGGCTCGGACGGGACGGGGACACCATCGCCTGACGCGGTTCTCACCGCGGCCGCCCGCCCGCTTCGCCGCGACGGCCATGTGCCGGGATCTCGTGCGCGAGGCGGCGTTCGGCGTCGGCCCGACCCCGCGTCCCGGCGGGATCTCCGCCCCCTCCACCGCTTCCGCGACGGCGCACCTGCGTCGGCCGGGGCCGAAGGGTGCCCGTCGGTCATGCCCGAAGAGGAGCCCCGCCGCCGCCCCCACCGCCGCGCATCCCGCACCAGGTCCCACGACTCACCGAAAACTCGAACCGCCTGGACAAAAAAAGTTGTCGGTGAGAGTCTGGACGCATGCTGGACGTCACCGTGATCGAGGACCCGGCCGCCGCCGCCGTCTCGCTGGACCCCGTGCGGGCCCGGCTGCTGGCCGAGCTGACGGCGGGGCCCGCCTCCGCCGCGATGCTGGCCGGAAAGGTCGGACTGCCCAGGCAGAAGGTCAACTACCACCTCAAGGCGCTGGAGCGGCACGGCCTGGTCGAGCTCGCGGGCGAGCGCCGCAAGGGCAATGTCACCGAGCGGCTGATGCGTGCGACCGCCGCGTCGTACGTCATCTCGCCGCTCGCCCTCGGCGCCGTGCAGCCCGACCCCGAGCGTGCCCGGGACCAGCTCTCCGCGCGCTGGCTGCTCGCCGTCGCCGCCCGCCTCGTACGCGACATCGGCTCGCTGATCACCGGAGCCACCAAGGCCCGCAAGAGGCTGGCGACCTATGCGCTCGACGGCGAGGTGCGCTTCGCGTCGGCCGCCGACCGGGCCGCCTTCATCGAGGAGCTGACCCAGGGCGTCGGCGCACTCATCCGCAAGTACCACGACGGCACTGCCGAAGGGGGACGGGACCACCGGATCGTGGTCGCCGTGCATCCGACGGTCCGGCCCGACGCCGCATCGGGGCCCCCGGCCGCGGAGCAGGGCTCGCCGTCCCCGGCGGTGGAGGAGGAATCGACACCCCCGGCGGTGGAGGCCGGATCACCGGGTCCGGCGCCGGGCACCGGTGCCGCCCCGTCCGCGACGACATCCGCGACGACAGATACCGAGGGGGCGTCGTGACGCCCCGCAGGACCGGCGCGAACGGCGCCGTGGCCGCCCCGCTGACCCCAGGAGTCATCACCATGTCCAAGGAATTCGAGATCGCCCGCGAGTTCGAGGTCGACGCCACGCCGGAGCAGGTGTGGGAGGCGATCACCAGCGGCACCGGCGGCTGGCTGTGGCCGATGGAGTTCGAGCCGCGCCAGGGCGGCGCCGGACCCTTCGGCTCCACGCTCACGAACTGGGACCCGCCGCACCGGCTCACCAGCCTTGTGGAGAACGTCGAGGGGATGACGCAGCAGACCCTCAACCAGATCGACGAGACCGTCGAACCGCGTGACGAGGGCAGACGCGCCTGGGTGCGCTACGTGCACAGCGGAATCTTCGTCGAGGACTGGGACAACCAGTACGACGGCGCCGACAAGCACACCGACTTCTACCTGCACACCCTGCGCGAGTACCTGACGCACTTCGCCGGCCGCCCGGTCGCCTTCGCGACCCTGAACGGGCCCGTGGCGTCCGTCGCCCCGGACGCCCTCGCCGCCGTCGCACGGGCGCTCGGCCTGAGCGAGGACACGGCGCAGGGCGGGCGCGTCGCGGCCCACGGCCCCGGGGGGCGGTCCCTCGACGCCGTGGTCGACTTCCGCAACCCGTACTTCATCGGACTGCGCACCGACGACGCCCTCGTCCGCTTCTTCGGGCGCAACCACTGGGGCGCCCCGGTCGGCATCAGCGTCCACGACTTCGCGTCGGGTGCCGACGCCAAGGCGAACGAGGCCGCCTGGCAGGACTGGCTGGACGGCGTCTTCGCCTGAGCCGCCCGCCGGGTACGGCGCCGGGGCCCCCGGCGCCGTACCCGCGCCCCTTACGGGTGGAAACGCAGCACCTGCGGGTCGTGGTCGCTGTTCTGGTCCGCGAACTCCGCGTTGATGTGGACGCTGTCGTAGCTGAAGTCGCCGTCCTTGCGGATCCGCGGGCTCACCAGGATCTGGTCGAGGACCTGGCTGTTGCCCTGGTAGTCGTAGGTGTAACGCTCCTTCTTCGGCAGGGACTTGATCGCCGACCAGAGTGCGCGGCCGTCCTCCAGGCGCTGCGCGGTGCCGGAGAACTCGAAGTCGTTGATGTCACCGAGGGCGATCACGTCGGCGCTCGGCTGCGCCTTGAGGATGTCCTTGACGAAGGAGTTCACCTCGGTGGCCTGCTGGTGGCGCTCCGTCTCGGAGCTGCGCACCGGCGGCTGGTACTGCGAGTGCAGCGACTGGTCGCCGCCCTTGGACGCGAAGTGGTTCGCGATCACGAAGACCGTGCGGCCGCGGAAGACGAACTCGCCGGCCAGCGGCTTGCGGCTGTTGGCCCAGGCGTCGCTCGCAGGGTCGATACGCCCCGGGGACAGCGTCAGTGCGGCCTTGCCGTGGGTGCTGGTCACCCCGGTCGCGGTGGTCGAGTCGCCGCCCTGGCGGTCCGTGAAGGAGACACGGTCCGGGTTGAAGAGGAGGACCTGGCGGATGTTGCCGCCCGGCTCGCCGCCGTCCTTGTCGTTGACCGGGTTGATGGAGCGCCACTCGTACCGCGGACCGCCCTTGGCCACGACCGCGTCGATGAACTTCTGCACCGTCACATCGGCGTCGACGGTTCCGTCGTCCTTGGCGCCGTTGTTGTCCTGGATCTCCTCCAGGGCGACGATGTCGGGCGACTGAAGGTGCGTCACCACGCCGTCGGCGAGCTTGTCGAACTTGTCCTGCGGGTCGGTCGGGTCCAGGTTCTCGACGTTGTACGTCGCCACGGCCAGCTCGCCGCTCCGCTGCTTGCGGGTGGTCTCGCGGGCCAGGTCGCCCGTGACCGGCTTGCCCAGCGAACGCGCCGTCAGCGTGTAGCCGCCGAACTGGTTGTAGTCGAGGGGGCCTTCGGTGTCGCCCTGGAGCTCGTCCCCGACGTTCGCGGTCGGGAAGGGCTGGTCGGCAGCCGGGATCAGCGACTGGATCTGCAGCCGGCCGGTGTTCTGCGAGGTGTACGAGCCGTAGACGGTGCCGCCGCGCGTGTCCGCGTGCTCGTGCGGCTTCACGGTGACCCACAGCTCGGAGTACGGGTCCGTGGCCGTGACCACACGGGACGAGCCGATGCGGACGTTCATGCCCTCCAGCGACTCGTAGTAGTCCAGGGCGTAGTCTGCCGGCCGGAGGGTCAGACCGTTGATGGAGCCGTTCGCCGCGGTGTCGCCCTCCGGGGCGTACGCGGAGGGCACCGACTTCGCGTTGATGACGACGGCCTGCGGCAGCGGGTTGCCGGACGACACGACCGTCACCGTGGGCTTGGTGATCTCGGTCACCGACTGGTTTCCGGACGTCGCGCCGCCCGGGACGTACTCCGAGACCGTGCCCGAGACCTTCACCGCGTCACCCACGGCGACCTTCGGGGCCGAGCCGGTGAAGACGAAGACGCCTTCGCTGGTGGCGGGGTCGGCGTCCGGGTCGGGGTCCTGGACCCAGAAGCCCTTGGACGAGCCGTAGGTGCGAATGCCCGTGACGATGCCGGGCACGTCGGTGACCGGCTTGCTCGCGAGCGGGGATATCCGGGTCGCGCCCTGGATGTCATGGATACGGACCTCGTCCGCGTGCGCGGGCGAGGTGACCACCACGGTGGTCACCGTGGAACAGACGGCGGCGACGGTGAGCACGGCGAGACGCGACATGGATCTGCTCGGCTTGCTCGGGGTCTTGCTCGACAAAGGGATCCCTCCGGGGACGTTGGTGAAGCGCCGGGACGAGGGTGGTGCGTGTGATGACACGGGCCGTGCGGTACTGCGGTGACACCGCGGCCCCCCGTGGCCAACTACGGCTTCCTGATGGCTCTCTACGCGCGTCAATCTCTTGTGACCGACGGGTAGTTGTCAAGGTTTCAGCCGTGTACGGAATTTGACGGGTACATGAACCGGGTCAAGAAGGGCGGTTCGGCAGGGGGCTCGTCGGAGCGCGCTCATCCTCGACCGGCGGGAGGGATGGGACGAATCCGTCTAGGCTGAGCCGTGAACCCCGATGCCCGGAGGAGAAACCAGCCGATGTCAGCCAGCACCCCCATGCCCCCGGTGCGACTGCACTCCGAAGCGGAGCTCGCGCGGGACGCGCTCGCGGCGCCGCTGTTCGCCCGCGCCGTACGGCTCGCCCGCTGGGCGGGGCCCGAGACCCGGGTGGGTGCGGGCGGTGAACTCGTCGACGAGCAGCTGCCGGCCGCCGCGCAGGCGCTGGGTCTGCCGGACGACGAGGACGCCGCCGCATACGCCAGCGAGGCCTGGCGGGTCGCCGTCGACACCGGACTCGTCGAGATCGCCGACGAGGAGGAGGGCACCGTCGTCGCCGGTGCCGCCCTCGTGCTCGTCGGCACCGGATCGCCGCAGGACGTCCTGGGGCTCTGGCGCACGGCGCTCGACACCGTCCTCGCCGACGCGAGCGTGCCGGACCTCGACGATCTCGTCGACGCCATCGAGGGCGGCGGCACCGTCGACTTCGACCGGCTCGGCTGGGACCCGGAGGCCGAGGCCGACTTCCTCGACGGTGTGCTCGGCAACCTGTACCTGCTCTCCGTCCACCAGGAGGGGCCGGGCGACGAGCCCGTGCCGCTGCCCGCGCTCGCCGCGTCGATGATCGTGCCGGACGACATGGGGGAGCCCACGGACGACATCCTGGAGCAGGTGTCGGACGCGATGATGCGGCTCGACGACCAGTTCCGCACACTCGAACCCATCGGACTCGTCGAGTTCCAGCCCGTCGACGAGGCGCTCATGGCCGACGCGGACGCGGAACCCGCCGCGCCGGTCGACGACTCCGACGTCACGCGGTACGGGATGGTGCGGCTCACCCCGCTCGGCCGGTACGGGGTGCGGGTGCGGATGCTCGAGGCCGGCGTGGAGGCGCCGGCGGTGGGGGAGCTCACCGACAAGGGCGCGGACGCGCTGCTCGCCGGTACGAGCGGGTTTCCGCAGTCCGCCGCCCGTGCCGAGACCGAGCAGTGGCTCGCCCGGCGCGAACCACTGTCCGCGGCACAGGAGTTGCTGGCCGCCGCGCGGGGTGACGACGACGGGGCCCCGCTGCGGCGGCTGCGCTGCCAGCAGGCCCTGTCCCTCGTCGGGAACGAGGCGGAGCCCGCACTGCGGGAGGTGCTCGACGACCCGCAGCTCGGCGGGCTGGCCCGCGTGTGGCTGGTGGAGCACGGGGCTCAGGACGTGCCGCCGCCGTCCGGGGCGATGGTCTTCTGGCTCACCATCGACACGGTGGCCGCGCAGCTGGCGGCCGAGGGCAACTCCGAGGAGCTCCAGGCGCTCGTCGAAGGCCTCGCCGAACAGCACGCAGGCTTCTTCGACACCGCATGGCGTGTCGACCACCCCGCCACGGCCGACGTCCTGGAGGCGATGGGCCGCCTCCACCCCGACAAGAGGGTCGCGAAGGAGGCCCGCAAGGCCGCCTTCAAGGCGAGGTCCCAGCAGGCGGGCTGACGCCCCCTCACGCCCCGCGTCCGCCGCGGGCGGTCCGGTGTCCCCGACCGCCCGCGGCGGACGTCCTGCCTCGCGCGCGGTGCGGTTCCGGTGCGGCTGCCCGGCCGGTGCGGCCTCGCCCGGCCACGCCGGTACGGCCCGCGACCGTCGCCGCGCAGGGAGCCGGGTCGGCCGCGTGGCGAAAAATGACGGGCGGACGGGGGTATTCCTCGGCGGGGAGTAGGCCGGTGTTCAACTGCTGTTCAGGCGGGCCCGGCAGCGTACGGTCGGATCCGAGTCCAGCCGACGTGCCCGTAGGAGAAACCTATGTCGCTCACCCGCAGGGACTTCGCCAGACGAACCGCGCTGACCGGCGCCGGTGTCGCTCTGGCAGGCAGTGCCGGTGTACTGGCCACTGCCCCCGGCGCCCTCGCCTCGCAGGACACCGAGAGCGCAGGCACCCCCGGGGGAGCCGGGCACGACGACGGCGTCGGGTACGGCCCGCTGCTCCCCGACCCGGAGGGTCTGCTCGCGCTGCCCGCCGGCTTCTCGTACCGCGTCATCACGCACAGCGGCGTGACCAAGCTGGAGTCGGGCGAGTTCACGCCGTCGAACCACGACGGCACCTCCACGTTCGAGGGCCTGCGCGGCACGACCCTCCTCGTCAACAACCACGAGCTGAAGGGCCCCCGCGCCGGCTGGACGTACCCGGTTCCGCTCACCGAGGGCCTCGTCTACGACCCGGCCGCGTCCGGCGGCTGCACCGTCGTCGAGGTCCGCCACGGCGGCCATGTCGCGGAGTGGGTGGGCATCGCGGGCACGTCCACCAACTGCGCCGGCGGACGCACCCCCTGGGGCACCTGGCTGACCTGCGAGGAGACCGAGGACAAGGCCGGCCAGAACGGCATGACCAAGGACCACGGCTACGTCTTCGAGGTCGACCCGCAGGACCGCCGGGCCAACCGGAACCCCAAGCCCGTCAAGGCACTTGGTCGGTACGCCCACGAGGCCGTCGTCGTGGATCCGCGGCGCGGCCAGCTGTACCTGACCGAGGATGCGGCCGGCCCGAACGGCCTGCTGTACCGCTGGACCCCGCCGCAGGGCTTCGAGCACGGCCGCGGCCGGCTCGCGACGCTCGCCGACGACGCGGGTGTCCTCCAGGCCCCCAAGTGCTACGACTCCGGCGGCCGTTTCGTCGACGACCTCTCCCGCGCCACGAAGATCGGCACCGTGTACGGCGTCGACTGGGTCGACGTCCCGGACCGTGACGCGAAGACCGTCTCGGTGCGCAAGCAGTTCGCCGCCGGTGAGATCACCCGGGCCCGCAAGCTCGAGGGCATGTGGTGGGGCGACGGCGGCACGTACATCGTCTCCTCCTTCGCCCGCGAGGAGAGCCCGGTGCAGCACGACGGGCAGGTGTGGTTCTACGACCCGAAGCGCCGCACCCTCACCCTGAAGGTGCTGCTCGGCGTGAACCAGGACCCGTCACGGGACGGCGCCTTCGACGGCCCCGACAACATCACCGTCTCGCCCTACGGCGGCCTCGTCATCGCCGAGGACGGCGAAGGCATCCAGCACCTGTTCGGTGCGACCGACAGCGGTCGCACGTACCCCATCGCGCGCAACGAGCTGAACATCGGCACCGAGGAGGAGCCGGAGTACAGCGAGTTCACCGGCGTCACCTTCTCGCCCGACGGCTGCACCCTGTACGCGAACATCCAGGAGCCGGGCATCATGCTGGCGATCACCGGGCCCTGGAAGCGCCAGCGCAGGTAGGCACGGACTCCCTTCGTACCCTGCCGCCGCCCGGGGTGTCCGCCCGGGCGGCGGTCTCAGTCCTCGGTGCCCGAGCCGGAGTCGTCCCCCCGCAGCTCCCGCCAGAACTGTGTGCGGCGCACCACGTACAGAGCCGCGACCAGAACGGCCACCTGCAGGGCCACGGCGAGCAGCCAGAAGGTGACCTCGCTCGTCAGCTCGTTCGTCATATAGCTGAAGTTCATGCCGAAGAACCCGGTGAGGAAGGTCAGCGGCAGGAAGATCGTCGACAGGATGGTCAGGCGGTTGATCACGGCGTTCTGCTCGCCGCCGACCAGGGACGAATAGGTGACCATCGCCCGGCGCGTGGCGTTCTGAAGCTCCTCGATGGCCCCGAGCACCCGGCTCGCACTGGTCTCGTACGCGCGGTGCAGCGCCCGCCGCTCCTCGGGGACGTCACGGTCCACCGCCCGGCGCGTGAGGACCTCCTGCATCGCCTGCGCGAAGGGCAGGAGCCCGTGGTGCAGCGTGGCCGCGCGGCGTCGCAGCAGGGCCATCGCGTAGACCTGCTGCTGGTTGCGTTCCTCGAACATCTCGTCCTCGAGGTCCTCCACCTCCAGGACGCCCTGCGTCGCGGACCGGCGGAACGTCTCCAGGGCGCCCTGCAGCAGCAGGAACACGGTGGCGATGTGGTCGGGGGGACGGTCGTGCTGCAACCGGGCGGTGAAGCGCTGGAGCAGGGCGACCGGACCGCGGTGGACCGTGATCAGATACTGCTCGCTCATCACGGCGTGCACATGGACGACCTCGTCGTCCTGGATCACGGGCAGGACGAACCCCGCCGTCCGCCCCTCGTCCTCGGCCCGTGGGGGTTCGCCCTCCCTGCCGAACCAGTCCAGCTCCTGCGCGTCCAGCCCCAGCAGGTGGGCGACCTGCTCCTCCTCGGGCGACCCCTCCTCCGGCAGTTCGACGTCCACGACCAGGAACCGGGACGCCGCCAGCCGCTCCCGTGCCCCAGCCATGTCGGTACGCGCGACGGCCCCCTCCGGCATCGACACCACCGTTACGATCACACCCCCCAGCCTGCGCACCCCCCGACGTCCCCGCACACGGAGAGTGGGGCGCACCGGTCGAAGATCCTCCGAACAGGTGGCGGGTCACCCGTCCGGGCGCCCGGTGCGGGGTCGCCCCCGTGGCGGGCCGAGCGGCGAGGGGTGGCGGGGCCGTGCCCGGCTCCGGGCCGACACGAGGGGCCCCGGAGGGGGTCCGGCCGGCTGACTACAGGGCCTCGGCCGCCGGCTGCACCATCCCGCGCACCGTGCGGGATTTGGCGAACCGGCCCATTGCCGTCATCTCCCACTCGCCGGAGAACTGGCGGATCAGCTTCGCCATCATCACACCGGTCTGCGGCTCGGCTCCCGTCAGGTCGAAGCGGACGAGCTCCTCCCCGGTGGCGGCGTCCATCAGCCGGCAGTACGCCTTGGCGACCTCCGTGAACTTCTGGCCCGAGAACGAGTTGACCGTGAAGACCAGGGCCGTCACCTCCTGCGGGATGCGGCCCAGGTCGACCGTGATCACCTCGTCGTCCCCGCCGCCCTCGCCGGTGAGGTTGTCCCCGGAGTGCCTGACCGCGTCGTGCAGGATCGACAGCTTGCCGAAGTAGCAGCTGTCGACGTGGTCGCGCTGCGGGCCGTAGGCGATGACCGAGGCGTCCAGGTCGATGTCCTTGCCGCGGAAGGCGGGCTCCCAGCCGAGGCCCATCCTGACCTGCGACAGCAGCGGCCGGCCGCCCTTGACCAGGGACACCGTCTGGTTCTTCTGAAGGCTGACGCGTCCCTTGTCCAGGCTGATCTTTTCGGCACCGGGAGCCGGGGCGGCAGGGGCAGCGGCCGGGGGCGCCGGCGCGTCCGCCGCGGGGGCGGGCGTGGGGGACGGGGCCGGTGAGGGTGCGGGCTCCTCGACCGTCACCCCGAAGTCCGTGGCGATGCCCGCCAGACCGTTCGCATACCCCTGGCCGACCGCGCGGGCCTTCCACTGACCGTTGCGCAGATAGATCTCGACGATCACCAGGGCCGTCTCGGTGCCGAGCTGCGGCGGTGTGAACGTGGCCAGCGGCGACCCCGTGTCCGCGTCGCGGATCGTGGCCGTCGGCTCGATGCCCTGGAAGGTCTGGCCCGCCGCGTCCGGGCTGGCCGTGACGACGATCTTCTCGATGCCCGGGGGTACCGCGGCCGTGTCGACCGTGATGGCGTCCGGTGCGGTGCCGCCGCCCGAGCGGTGGGTGACACCCGGGCCCGCGGGCTGGTTGTAGAAGATGAAGTCGTCGTCCGAACGGACCTTCCCGTCGGCCGTGAGGAGCAGGCCCGAGACGTCGAGCCGGACCGGTGCGGTGACGTCCACCGCCACGCGGGTGGCGGAGAGCGGGATGTTCGAGCCTGGGGTCATAGCTGTCATGCCAGGGGTAACGACCGGGTGGGCTTTGCCGTTCCCTTACCAAAGGAATTTCCCCCACCGCGCCCCTCCCCGTGACCAGGGGCGGAGCCCGGAGCCGGGGACGGGGAGCAGCGGGGCGAAGGGGGCCCTACGGCACCACCACGATCTTGCGTCCCGCCCCCGAGGCGAAGCGCTCCAGGGCCTCGGGGTAATCCTCCAGCGGCAGCCGGTCGCTGATGAACACGCCGGGGTCGAGGACTCCGCCCGCGAACAGCTCGGCGGCACGCTCGAAGCTGTGCAGGACGGCCATCGAACCCGTGATGGTGATCTCCTGGTTGTAGATGCGGTACGGGTCGATGGTGACCCGGGTCGCGTAGTCGGCGACGCCGAACTGGAGGAACGTGCCCGCCTTGGCGACCCGTCCCAGCCCGTCCTGGATCGCGGCGGCGTTCCCGGTCGCGTCCACGACGACGTCCCAGCCCTGCGGGCGGTCCAGTTCGTCGGCGCTCACGGCGGATCCGGAGACCCCGAGCTGCCGGGCCGTGGCGAGCCGCTGCGGGTTGACGTCGACGACGTCGACGCTCGCCGCACCCGTGCGCTTGGCCAGTTCGAGCATCATCAGGCCCATGGTCCCGGACCCGTACACGAGGACGTGCGCACCGAGCCGGGCGCGCAGCACGTCGTAGCCGCGCACCGCGCAGGACAGCGGCTCGACGAGGGCGGCGTCCTGGGTGCGGACGTGGTCGGGGAGCTTGACGCAGTTGGCGGCGGGCGCCACCGCGAACTGGGCCGCACCGCCCGCCGTGGTCACGCCGATGGCGGCCCAGCGTTCGCAGAGGTTGTTGTGGCCGCTGCGGCAGTATCGGCACTCGAAGCAGTACAGGGACGGGTCGACGGCCACCCGGTCGCCGACCGCGAGCTCCGTGACGTCACGGCCGCGCTCGACCACGACACCCGCGAACTCGTGCCCGGGCACCACGGGCAGCGTGGGCGCGAACTCGCCCTGGAGGATGTGCAGATCGGTGCCGCACAGGCCGCACGCGGCGACCTCCACGACCACCTCGCGGGGGCCGGGCAGCGGGTCCGGCACCTCGGTGACGATCGCCTTGCCGACGGACTCGATGACGGCGGCCTTCATTTCACGGCTCCCAGAGACAGGCCCTGGACCAGTTTGTCCTGGGCGGCGAACCCCGCGGCGAGCACCGGCAGGGAGATGACGAGGGACGCGGCGCACACCTTCGCAAGGAACAGGCCCTGGCTGGTGATGAAGCCGGTCAGGAACACGGGCGCGGTCTGGGCGACGACACCCGTCAGCACCCGTGCGAAGAGCAGTTCGTTCCAGCTGAAGATGAAGCAGATGAGCGAGGTCGCGGCGATTCCCGGGAGGGCGACCGGCGCCACCACCCGCGCGAGGACCGTCGGCAGCCTCGCGCCGTCCAGCTGTGCGGCCTCGATGAGGGCGACGGGCACCTCGGCGAGGAAGGACTGCATCATCCACACCGCGACCGGCAGGTTCATCGAGGTGTGGAGGAGGACCAGCAGCCAGATGTTGTCGAGCAGGCCGGTGTCCTTGGCGAAGAGGTAGACCGGCAGCAGGCCCGCCACGACCGGCAGCATCTTCGTGGACAGGAAGAAGAACAGGACGTCCGTCCATTTCTTCACGGGCCGGATGGACAGGGCGTACGCCGCGGGGAGGGCCAGCAGCAGGACGCAGAGCGTCGACACCGCGGACGCCACCGTCGAGTTGACCAGCGCGGGCCAGGGGCTCGCGCCACCGCCCGCACCGAAGAAGTCGCGGTAGCCGTCGAGCGTCAGGGAGGCGGCGAGGGACGGCGGGTTGGTCGCCGCGTCCTCCTCGGAGTGGAAGGACGTCAGGACCATCCAGGCGATGGGGAGGAAGAACAGCAGGGCGGCCAGCCAGGCGGCCAGGCCCAGGCCGGCACTGCCGGTTCTGCGGGCTCGTACGGGGATCATGCGCGCGACACCTCCTCGCGGAACAGGGACGACACGATGCGCAGCGCCAGCGTCGCGATGACGATCGAGCCGATGACGACCAGGACGCCGGCCGCCGAGGCGAGTCCGTTCTCGTGCGCCTGGTAGAAGGTCTGGTAGACGGAGTAGGGGAGGTTCGCGGTGCCCAGGCCGCCGGAGGTGATCGTGAAGACGGCGTCGAAGTTCTGCACGATGTAGATCGAGCCGAGCAGGGCGCCGAGCTCCAGATAGCGGCGCAGGTGCGGCAGCGTCAGATGGCGGAAGATCTGCCAGGTGCCCGCGCCGTCCATGCGGGCCGCCTCCAGCAGTTCGGGAGACCGGCTCTGCAGCCCGGCGAGCAGGATCAGCATCATGAAGGGCGTCCACTGCCAGACGAGCGACACCTCGACGGCGAGCAGCGGGGTGTTCGACACCCAGTCCGGCTGAGGGCCGCCGACCCAGTGCAGCAGGCCGTTGAACAGCCCGTACTCCGGGTTGTAGAGCACGTGTTTCCACAGCAGCGCGGAGGCCACGGGCACCAGCAGGAACGGGGCGATGAGCAGCGTGCGGACGAGGCCCCGCCCGCGGAACCTACGGTCCAGGAGCAGGGCGAGCCCGAGGCCGGTCACCAGGCTCGCGCCGACGACGGTGACCGTCAGGAGGATCGTCGTCAGGACCGAGTGCCGCAGGTCCGGATCGGTCAGCACCTGGGTGTAGTTGGCGAGTCCGGTGAACCGGCGGGCGTCCGGGTAGAGGGCGTTCCAGCGGAAGAAGGAGATCACCAGGGTGGCCACGAAGGGCAGTTGCGTCACGGCGATCATGAAGACCAGGGCGGGCAGCAGCGGGGCGCGGGTGGCCCAGGTACGCAGACGTCCCACGGGACGGCGGGCGACGGGGGCGCCGGCGGGCGCGACGGGAGCGGTCGTGGTGGCGGTCATCGTCCCTCGTACTCCTTCGCGACCTTCTCGGCGAGACGCTGGGACTTCCGCAGCGCGGTGGGGACGGACTGGCGTCCGGCGATGGCGGCGCTGATCTCCTGCGAGACCTTGGTGCCCAGGTCGGTGAACTCGGGGATGCCGACGAACTGGATGCCGGGCGCGGGGCGGGGCTGCACTCCCGGGTCGCGCGGGCGTGCGCCCGCGATGGCGGCGCGGGTGACGTCCTCGAACGCGGCGGCCTGCTTGCGGTACGCCGGGTTGGCGTAGGTCGACGCCCGCTTGCCCGCGGGCACGTCGGCCCACCCGACCCGTTCGCCGACCAGCTCCTCGTACTGCTTGCTCGACGCCCAGGAGACGAACTTCCAGGCCTTGTCCGGGTTCCGTGACGCCTTCTGCATGCCCCACGCCCAGGTGTAGAGCCAGCCGGAGCTGCGGGTGCGCTCGACGGGCGCCGGTACGTAGCCGATCTTCCCCCTGACCGGCGAGTGCGCGGACTCCAGGGAACCGGCGGCGGCCGTGGCGTCGTACCACATGGCGGTCTTTCCCTGGGTGAGGTCGTTGAGGCACTCGGCGTATCCGGACTGTGCGGCGCCGGATTCGCCGTGCCGGCGCACCAGGTCCACGTAGAACCGCGTCGCCCGCTCGAACTCGGGCGATGTCAGACGTGCCTTCCAGCCCTTGTCGAACCAGGTTCCGCCGAAGGTGTTCACCACGGTGGTCAGCGGCGCCGCCAGTTCGCCCCAGCCCGGCAGGCCGCGCAGGCAGATGCCCTTCATCCCGGGCCGGGCCCCGTCGGCCCGGGCGGCGAGCCGCGCCACCTGCTGCCAGGTGGGGTGCGCGGGCATCCGCAGGTGCTTCTGGGCGAACACGTCCTTGCGGTACATCAGGAACGACGACTCGCCGTAGAACGGCTCGCCGTAGACCTTGTCGTCGTCGCCGGTGAGCGAAGCCCGGACGGGCGCCAGGACGTCCTGCTGGTCGAAGGCCCGGTCCTTGCGGACGTACGAGTCCATCTCGTGCAGCCACCCGTTGCGGGCGTAGATCGGTATCTCGTAGTTGCTGAGCGTGGCGACGTCGTACTGCCCGGCCTGGTTGGCGAAGTCCTGGCTGATCTTGTCGCGGACGTCGTTCTCGGGGAGGACGGTGAAGTTCACCTTGATGCCGGTCGCCCTGGTGAAGTGCGCGGCCGTGAGCTTCTGCAACTGGATCATCTGCGGGTTGTTGACCATCAGTACGTTGATGGAGTCGCCGCCGGAACCGGTCCCGCCGGCCCCGGCCCAGCAGCCGGAGAGCAGCGGGGCGAGCAGCGTCCCCGCGGCGGCCGCGGCGAGCGAGGCGCGCGGCCTCCGTCGGCTCTGGGTTCGCATGGATCGCTCCTGGGAGTTATCGGGATATAAGGGGATGTGCGGGGCGGCGGCGGGTGTGCGGGAGCGCACCGACGGCCGCCCGGGGTGGGCGTGCTCGGTTCCGTGGGCCTGCGGGAAGCCGTTGTGGACGGTCAGGGGGCGGGGCGGCCGGTCACACGCGGATGACCTGGGGTCCCTGGAGTGCGTACCTGTGGGCCTCGGACGCGGGTAGTCCGGTGCTCGTGACGATCGCCTCCAGCTCGGACACCTGGGCGAACCGGCAGAAGCTCACCGCGCCGAACTTGGTGTGCACGCCCGCGAACACCGTCCGCCGCGAGGCGCGGACCGCCTGCGCCTTCACCTCGCTGACCGCAGGGTCGGGTGTCGTCAGCCCGTGCTCCCGGGTGATGCCATTGGCACCGATGTAGGCGAGGTCGATGACGAACCCGGCCAGCATGCGGGTGGTCCAGTGGTCCACGGTCGCCAGGGTTCCGGCCCGGACCCGGCCGCCGAGCAGCAGCACGGTGATGCTGTCCGCCTGGGCGAGGGCGCCCGCGGCGGCCAGCGATGCGGTGACCACGGTGAGCGGACGGTCCCGGGGCAGCGCCTCGGCGATCAGCTGCGGCGTGAAGCCCTCGTCCACGAAGACCGTCTCCGCGTCCCCGAGCAGGTCGGCAGCGGCGGCGGCGATCCGGCGTTTCTCCGGCACGTGCATGGTGGTGCGGAAGGCGAGCGTCGTCTCGAAGCCGGCGCTCTCCACGGGGTAGGCGCCGCCGTGGGTGCGGCGGATCAGCCCGTGTTCCTCCAGGGCGCGCAGATCGCGGCGGACCGTCTCCTTCGCGACGCCCAGTTCGGTGGCGAGCGCCGCGACGTCGACGGAGCCGGTGCGGCGCGCCGCGTGCACGATCGCCCTGTGTCGTTCCTCGGCGCCCACGGCCTCACCCGCCTTCCGCGTCCCTGCCCGTTCGGGCCCGGTCCGGGCCACTGGGGAAGTTCTACCGGGGGTGCGGGGTCGTGACCAGGTTCGTTGCGGCATCGATACTGCCCGACTGTGCCCGTTTCCCGCGACGGCTGCCCGCCGCGGACCTGGGGTGCGGGCGGGGGACGGGCACGGGGCTGCCCGTTTCCCACCGCGGACGAGCCCGTTCCGTGCCCGTTCGCCGTGGTGGGGCCGGCCCCACGGGGCCCGGCACGCCGACCGGCAGGCCTAGTGCGGCCACAGCGGCGGGTTCGTGCAGAACGGCCCGCCCAGGTGGATGTGGTCCGGGTCGGCCGGTTCCAGTTCGCCCTGTTCGGCCAGGAGCTTCTCGGCGTACGGCTCGGAGTCGTCCTGCGGGTCGTAGCCGAGGGCCCGGGCGGGCGCGAGGTCCCACCACAGTCGGGTGTTGGCGGAGGAACCGGGGACGACCGTGTGGCCGACCCCGTCGGCGGTGAGCGCCGCGTGGAAGAGCCGGGCGGCGTCGCCGGGGGAGAGCCACAGCGACAGCATGCGCACGGTGGTGGGCTCCGGGAGGCAGGAGCCGATGCGGACGGAGACGGTCTCCAGGCCGTACTTGTCCCAGTACAGCTGGGCGAGGTCCTCGCCGAACGCCTTCGACAGGCCGTAGTAGGTGTCGGGGCGGTGCGGCGTGTGCCCGGGGATCAGCGGGTCGTTGCCCTGGGGGCGGGGAGTGAAGCCGATGGCGTGGTTGGAGGAGGCGAAAACGATCCGGCGCACGCCCTCCGCGCGCGCGGCCTCGTAAAGGTGGTACGTCCCGCGGATGTTGGCCTCGATGATCCGGTCGAACGACGACTCCAGGGCGATGCCCGCGAGGTGCAGGATGCCGTCGACGCCCCGGACGGCTTCCCGCAGCGCTGCCGTGTCGGCCAGGTCCGCGGTGATCGCCCCGGGCTCGCCCTCGACCGGCACCATGTCGAGCAGCCGCAGCTCGTAG
This sequence comes from Streptomyces sp. NPDC002004, assembly GCF_053593975.1. Taxonomy (NCBI): domain Bacteria; kingdom Bacillati; phylum Actinomycetota; class Actinomycetes; order Kitasatosporales; family Streptomycetaceae; genus Streptomyces; species Streptomyces sp. NPDC002004. Next base: position 15,206 of record NZ_JBSFDP010000009.1, on the reverse strand, counting down.
CCGTACGCGGGCAGCAGCTCCCGCATCATCGTGCCGACTCCGCCGGCGGCGCCGGTGATCAGGAGGGTGCGGGGAGCGGACATGCGGGTCTCCTTGGGGCGTCCGTACGAGGCGGCCGTGTTCATCCAGATAATTCACATGCGTGGACACGCTAAGGAGATCCACATCGTCCGGTCAAGGGGGCATGGAGAGGCAACTCCTCGGCAGGAACTGCGAGAAACCTCCTCAGGGGGAATGGGTCCTTCCGTGTGCGTGTCGCGCGAGCGCGCGCTTGACCGCCTCGCGAGCGTCGGCTTAGCGTGGCGATGTTCAGAAACATGGACAAGAATCAGGAACATGCACGACGAGGGAGAGTCAGTGACGTCAGCCCCGCTCGCCGCCCGACTCCGTGTTCCCAGCGGGCCGCTGTTCTTCCCCGTCACGGCGTACGGCCCGGACGGCGCGGTCGACCTCGACGCCTACCGCACCCATGTGCGCCGCGGAGGCGACGCCGGAGCCGCCGCCGTCTTCGCCTGCTGCGGCACGGGGGAGTTCCACGCCCTCGCGCCCGAGGAGTTCCAGGCGTGCGTACGGGCCGCCGTCGAGGAGACCGCGGGCCGTGTCCCGGTCGTCGCGGGCACCGGGTACGGCACCGCGCTCGCCGTCCGGTTCGCCCGGCTCGCCGAGGAGGCGGGCGCCGACGGGCTGCTCGCAATGCCGCCGTACCTCGTGGTCGCCGGCCAGGAGGGACTGCTGCGGCACTACACCGAGCTCGCCGCCGCCACCTCCCTCGACGTGATCGTCTACCAGCGCGACAACGCCGTGTTCACTCCCGGGACGGTCGTCGAACTGGCCCGCACGGAGGGGGTCATCGGGCTCAAGGACGGCCTCGGCGACCTGGACCTGATGCAGCGCATCGTGAGCGCCGTGCGCGCCGCCGGGCTCGACGACTTCCTGTACTTCAACGGCCTGCCCACCGCCGAACTCACCGGCCTCGCCTACCGCGGCATCGGCGTGACCCTGTACTCCTCCGCCGTGTTCTGCTTCGCACCCGGGATCGCGCTCGCCTTCCACCGGGCCCTCGGCAGCGGCGACGACGCGACCGTGGGCCGCCTCATCGACGGCTTCTACCGTCCGCTCGGCGAACTGCGCGCGCTGGGCCGCGGATACGCCGTCTCGCTCGTCAAGGCCGGCGTACGGCTGAGCGGCCTGGACGTCGGCGAGGTGCGGCCGCCGCTGGAGGAGCCGGCCGAGGAGCACGTCGAGCGGCTCGCCGAACTCGTCGAACGCGGAAACGCCCTCCTCGGGGCGCCCGCCGAGGGCCTCGGGGCATGAAGGCGTCGGCGTTCCTGCCGCGCAGCGACACGGCCCACGACGACCGCAGCACGTGCCCGGACGCCGGGCACGGCATCGCGTGCCCGCCCCGGCCGTCAACTCCGCCTCTCCTCGGGCGGAGTGACGGTCCGTGGGGAAGCGGAAGGGCGATGCCATAACGGACCGTAAGAAATCGGACAGTGTCGCGTCAGGGTCGGACACACTCGTATATCGATCATGCAACGGGCGCCGGAAGGCGCTCGCGCCGGGCTGTGTGATGCGCGTAGACACATGCCATGCGTACATCCCTGAGAGCGGCGGGCGTTGCCGCCGCCGCCTGTGCCCTGGCCGGTGCCGCCCTGCTCGGCACCGGCGCCGCGTCCGCCGGTCCCGCGACCGCCAAGACCACCGCCGAGCCGCAGAACCTCGCCAAGCTCGTCGAGCAGATCGACTCGTACTACGGCGGCAAGAAGAACGCCGACGGCACCTGGTCCGCGTCGTCCGACAGCGCCTACGCGCACGACGTGGCCCGCATCGAGGCCACGGCCAAGCGCCACATCGCGCGTGCCGCCGCCAAGGACCTCAAGCACGGCATGAAGCCGGCGATCGTCCTCGACGTCGACGACACGACCCTGCTCAGCTACGACTACGAGAAGGCCACCAACTTCACGTACTCCACGGCCACGTGGAACGACTACGTGAACAAGGAGAGCCGCGTCGCCGTCTACGGCATCCCCGAGCTGGTCTCCTACGCCCACGACAAGGGCGTCGAGGTCTTCTTCCTCACCGGCATGGACGCCTCGCTGCGCGAGCCGGCCGCCGCCAACCTCAAGAAGGTCGGCATCGACGTCCCCCTCGACGACGAGCACCTGATCCTCAAGGACAAGGTCAACCCGCCGTCGTACCTGGACTCCTGCGCCAAGCCCACCTGGACCTGCACGACGGTGCAGTACAAGGGCGGCACCCGCGCCCACATCGAGTCCGAGGGCTACGACCTGATCGCCAACTTCGGTGACCAGCAGTCCGACCTCGACGGCGGCTACGCCGACCGCACCTACAAGCTCCCCAACCCGATGTACTTCGTGGGCTGACGGCCCGCCCGGCGGCGCTCAGCCCTTGAGCGCCGCCGTCATCATCGCCTTCGCGACCGGGGCCGCCAGGCCGTTGCCGGACACCTCCGAGCGGGCTGCGTCCGACTGCTCCACCATCACGGCGACCGCGACCTCCTTGCCGGTGCCGTCGTCCTTCGCGTACGACGTGAACCACGCGTACGGCGTCTTGCTGTTGTTCTCGCCGTGCTGCGCCGTGCCCGTCTTGCCGCCGACGGTGGCGCCCGGTATCAGTGCGTTCGTACCGGTGCCCTTGCGCACCACCGTCTCCATCGCGGACTGCAGCTGGCCGGCCGTCGACGAGCTCACCAGCCGCTTCGAACCGGCGTCGTCGAAGCTCTGCACCGCATCGCCGTTCCCATCGACGATCTTCGAGACCATATGGGGCGACACCAGCTCACCGCCGTTGGCTATCGCGGCCGACACCATGGCCATTTGCAATGGGGTCGCCGTCACGTCGAACTGCCCGATGCCCGACAGCGCCGTCTGCGCCTTGTCCATCGACGACGGGTACACGCTCGGGTACGCCCGCACCGGCACGTCCAGCTTCGTGTCGTCGAAGCCGAACTTCTCGGCCATCGCCCTGACCTTGTCCTGGCCCAGGTCGACGGCCATCTTGGCGAAGACGTTGTTGCAGGAGTACTGAAGCGCCGTGCGGATGTTCGCGTCCTCGCAGGGGGCTGCCCTGTTCTCGTTGTCCAGGACACGGGTGGTGCCGGGCAGGGTGTACGGGTTCGGGCTCTTCGTCGGCACGTCCACCGACGAGTACATCCCGTCCTCCAGCGCGGCAGCCGCCACCACCAGCTTGAACGTCGAACCGGGCGGCAGGGGCTGCCGCAGTGCACGGTTCACCAGGGGCTTGTCCGGGTTCTTGGCGAGCGCCTGCCAGGCCTTGCTGTCGGAGGCGCCGGAACCGGCGAAGTCCGACGGGTCGTACGACGGCGTGGAGACCATGCCGAGGATCCGGCCCGTCTTCGGGTCGATCGCGACGGCCGCGCCCTTCTGGCCGCCGAGTGCGCGGTACCCCGCCTTCTGCACCGCCGGATCGATGGTGGTCACCACGTCGCCCGGTTCGGTGTGCTTCCCGGTGACCGCGTCGATCGGGTTCTTGAGCTGCGGGTCCGTGCCGTCCAGCTGGTCCTGGTAGATCCCCTCCAGCTGGGTGGCGCCGAACACCTGCGAGCTGTAGCCCGTGACCGGCGCGTACAGCGGGCCGTCCTTGTAGGTGCGCTTGTACGCGAGGTCACTGCCCGTCGTCCGCCGGGAGCCCGTCACCGCGTCTCCGCCCACGATGATGTCGCCGAGCGGGTGCGCGTACTGCTCCATCGTCTTCCGCCGGTTGTGCTTGTCGTCTGCAAGCGCCTCGCCCTTGTAGAACTGCACCCAGGTGGCCCTGCCCAGGAGGGCCAGCACGAGCAGCAGCACGAAGACCGAGGCGCGCCTGATCGTCGTATTCATCCCCCGGACAGACGAACGAGCCCAGCGGAATCGTTCCCATCCGGCCGCATAAGCCCGGTTTTCTCAGGAACCTTTCATACTCCCCGTGGCGGCCCTCCGACGAGCCCGGGCCGGTGTGCCCTGCGATGTTCGGGCTGAGGCTGAGGCTGAGGCTGAGGCGGGGGCTCGGGCGGTGCTGGGGGGGGTGGCCCTGCGACGTCCGGGCAAGTGACGCGTGGGGCCCGTGACGCGTGCGCATGGGCTGGTGACTGAGGTGACTGAGGAGGCTCGGATAACTGGAGTGGCTGTGGTGACCCGTGTCCCGTCACCCATGTCCCGCTACGGGGGGCGTCGGACCGCCGGTCGGAGTCGCCGCACACCCATTGGGGTGACGTTGAACCAGTCACGTATCGACTGCCGCGGGAAGCGCATAGTCGCAGGTCGCAGGCACACCGACGCAGCGATGTGCGCCGTCGCGCCCGGAGTTTTTGCGGGAACTGAATGTTTAGCTAGACCTAAAGGTGGCATCCTTGAGGCAGCGGCAACGTCCGCTGCGGTTACATGAGTTGGGGGTCATATCTTGAGCTTCTTCGCTCGTAGTGAGAGTAACGCCGAGTTAGCCGGCGCTCAGTTGGCGCGCCAGGCCACCGCTTCTCTCGCAGGCTTGTTGGCAGGGCTGGGAAAGACACGTTCGGACCTTGCCAAGGCCATGGGTGTCAGCCCTGGTCGGGTCAGTCAGATCATGTCGGGTGACGCAAACCTGACGGTGCGTACGTTGGCTGCGGCAGCGGAAGCGCTGGGCGCAGACGTTGAGATCAGGTTTTCTCCCCGCAGCCCACACACTGCACAGGGGCCGTCGGTCAGCAGCGGACAGTCATCGCCTTTGCGTGGAAGCGTCATCCCTACGCATCGCTAGCAGCAGGCCGGGCCTCTCGTCCGCCGATCGGACGGCGACGCCACCAGGGGTCGGAACGCCGCTCAGGGGCGGTTGCGGCGGAGGCTGAACCGTCGCTGTTGCTGAGGCACTGCCGAACTGTGGAAGGCATCGTTGGACAGTGCCTTGGTGCGCAGTGTCGCAAGCTCGGCCTGTTCCGTCCGGCGGCCGTGCAGGTAGGCGTACAGCAACAGGTCTCCGCAGCGGTTGCGTGCTTCACCGAAAGCACTGCGGCACTGATACACCTCTTCGTCGGTCGGCTCCCGCGTCCAGGTGATGTGGATCTCGCGGCGGGCCTCATCGGTCTTGGTCTGCACCTCAAGGGCGTTGATCATGGCCTTGTCGGCGGCGTCGAAGAGGTTGGTGACCGTTTTGCTGAGCGTGGGATGTCGGTCCAGCAGGTAGTTCTTGAGCTCGTGAATGAACACCCGGAGCTGTGTCGACTTCTCGAAGCCGTCCATGAACCGGTCGCACCAGTTGCGAGCGTCGAGCTGCATGCGGTACTCGAGCCGTTCCCTGAACCAGGCAATGCCGAGCGTCATGAACTTGACGTAGGGCTGAGTCGTATCGTCCTGCCTCTTGCGCGGCATGGTCGTGACACCGGTGGCCAGGCCCGCGGCGATCGGAGGCAGCTTCGCCAGGTGCGGAAGCGCCAGCCCGGCGGCGATCCCGACTGCGCCTGTCAGGGCGAGGACCAGGAGTGCCAAGGAGGCGGATCTCCAGCTGCCCAGCAGCCGGCCCTTGCCGACGGAATGGCGGGCCAAGCCGATCCACGCAAGGCCGGCGCTGAGGGCGGCCGGTAACGCGTAGGCGGCGAGCCAGTTGTGGTGGTACCAGGTCATGAACGGCCCCAAGTCGTGCATGGACAGGTAGGACCGTCGCAGGCGAGCAGAGAGCGAGCCGGGCTCCCCCTCGGCGTGTGCGCCCAGCCCTCTCGCCGCGGGCCTACAACGAGAGGGCTGCCGCGAGTACCGCAGATGATGTCATCTGCCGTTGCCCTGCGGCATTACTTTGAGCAACAAGTGGCCACCGACTGCGGTGATCCAGCCACTTTGCGCCTCGCAACGGCCATGGCCCTGCCCCGCCGGTCGGCGGGAGCCGCGATCGCCGAAATCGACACGGGGTCCCTGCGGTACCTCGCCGCAGCCGCCTTCCGACGGTCGATCGGCGGGCCGTTCGCCCCGTTCACGTCCATCCGCCCTCACCACCCCGACCGAGGGGCGATGCGCTTCATGAACCCCGCCTCGTACGCCGCGATCACCGCCTGGGTCCGGTCCCGCGTGCCCGTCTTCGCGAGCACCGCCGCCACATGCGTCTTCACGGTCGCCGGACCGACGTCCATCCGGCCCGCGATCTCCGCGTTGGTCAGCCCCGCCGCCATCAGCCTCAGCACCTCGCTCTCCCGTGCGGTCAGGCGCGCCACCCAGGGCGGCACGGCCGTGGAGGCGGGCGCGTACTGGTCCGCCAGGGCCCGCACGGCCGCCGGGAACAGCAGGGTGTCGCTGCGCGCGACCAGCCGTACCGCCTGCACCAGCGCATCCGCTTCGGCCCGCTTGAGGAGGAAGCCGGCGGCGCCGGCGCGCAGCGCCTCGTAGACGTACGCGTCGTTCTCGAAGGTCGTCACGACGACGATGCGCGGGAGGTCCCCGGAGCCGGTCCGGAGGATCTGCTCGGTGGCGCGGATGCCGTCGATCTCCGGCATCCGCACGTCCATCAGCACCACGTCGGGCCGCACCTCCCTCACCACGGACACGGCCTCGGCGCCCGTCGCGGCCTCCCCGACGACCTCGAGCCCCGGCTCGGCGGAGAGGATCGCGCGCAGCGCGCTGCGCACCATCCGCTCGTCGTCGGCGAGGACGATCCGGATGGGGTCCGACGGGGTCCGTCCGGTCCCGTTGGGCACGGTTGTCATGCGGGTCCTTCCCCGGGGGTCGTACCAGTCTTCGGCTTCGTGGTTCTCATGCGGCATGCAGGTCTCCGTGGTTCTCATGCGGCATGCGGGGCCTCCGTGGTGCGCGTCTCGCATGCGGGCCTTCGCGCGTCTCGTGCGACATGCGGGCGTCCTGGTTCTCATGCGGGCCGTGCGGGCCCTGCGGGCTGCACGGGCAGTCGCACGTGCAGTCGCCACACCCCCGTGTCCGGCCCCGCCTCGGCGGTGCCGCCCAGGAGCCGGGCGCGGTCGGCGATGCCGCGCAGGCCGTGGCCGCCGCCCGACCGGCCGGGCGCGGGCCGCTGCTCCCCGGGCAGGGGGTTCTCCGCCACGATGTGCAGGGAGTCGTCCTCGACCGTGATGCGCAGGGTCACGGCGGTGTCGGCCCCCGCGTGCCGCAGCGCGTTGCTCAGCGACTCCTGAACGATCCGGTAGGCCTCCCGGGACACCATCGGAGGCAGCGACCCGGGATCCACGCCGACCGTGTCCTGCACTCGCAGCCCGCTCGCGCGGGTGCGGCGCAACAGGCCGCCGAGATCGGCGGCGAGCGTGGGCGCGGGCGCCGTCGACGAGGCGCCGTCGGCTTCCCGCAGCACACCCAGCACCGCGTCGAGTTCGCCCACGGTGCGCCGCGTGGTGTCCTCGATCGCGGCGAGTGCCTCGCGGACGAAGGCGGGGTCGCTGTCGAGGACGCGCCGGGCCGCGCCCGCCTGGAGCGTGACGGCGCTCAGCGCATGGCCGACCGAGTCGTGGAGCTCGCGGGCGAGCCGGTTGCGCACGGCCAGGTCGGCGGCGCGCTGCTCCGCGGCGGCCAGCCGGTCCGTGGGCGTGGGGCCCAGCAGCACGGGCGCCCAGCGTGCGAGCAGCGCCCCGGCCAGTGCCGCGCACCCGGCGAGCGCCACCAGCATGGCAGCGCCCGCGACCGGCGCCAGGGCCAGCGCCCAGGGCCGCATCAAGGCCGCGGGCAGGCTCATGCGCGAGTCCCGCAGCCCCGGTACCACCGGCAGCGCGATCACGACCGCCGCGAACGGCGGCAGCGCCAGCGACATCCCGCTGAGGATCCCGCCGAACGCGAGGTGCAGCGTGTACCAGGCGGCGGTACGGCCCCGCGCGGCCCGGGTCCGCGCCGGGCCGTCGGCCAGCGCCGCGGCGTCCACGTCGCACAGCGCCCGCACGGCGGCCACCGACATGGGCCGGGTGAGCGGGAACAGGGCGGTGACCGCGGCGAGCGGCAGCCCGACGAGGAAGGCGGCGAACTGCGCCGGCAGCGAGGTGAACCCGCTCCGGCCGCCGGTCAGCAGCCCGATGAGGACCTGGCCGACGAACACGTACGGCATGGCGAGCGCCCCGCCGAGGATCAGATGGATCCAGCGGCGCCGCGCCCGCCGCCCGAACAGGGCGGAGCCGAACCCCCTCACGCCGGTGCGGAGCCGGCGCGGCACCCGGCCGTGGCCGTGCAACTCGCGCGCTCGGCAAAGAAGTACGCGCCGACGGTCCCCCCGAGTATTCCGACGATCATCTGCACAGCGTAGGTGAGGACCATCGCCGCGGAGGGCTGCTTCCCCATCTCGCCGACGCCCAGTGCGGAGACCGCCGTCCAGGCCCCCCAGCAGGCCGCGGCGCCGGTGCCGGCCCAGCCGAGCGCGAGCGGCACCTTGACGGGCCACGCCCGGCCGCGCCGGAAGGCCAGCAGCAGCGCGCCCGCGACGGCGGTGACGAGACAGAGCGCGTGCGTGGCCTCGACCACGGAGAAGTCGCTCGTGCGGGCCTCGGGCCGGGCGCCCAGGCCGGCCGTGCTGCCCAGCGCCCACAGGACGTGCATGGCGACGGGGTACAGCGCGAACAGGGCGGCGGCGACCGCGGTCGCCCGCTGCGCCGCGCCGACCCGGCCGGCCGGCAGCTCCCACACGCGGCCGCGCCACAGGTGCGACCAGCGGTCGCGGGCATACAGGACGAAGAGTGCGCCGAGGGCCAGGCCCTGTGCGATGAAGCCGGTGTACACCACGCCGAAGACCCACTCGGCGAGGAACGGCGACCCGTGCGGTCCCGTCGACGGTCCGCCGCCGCTGCCCTGGACGGCCCGGACCGCCAGCTGCGCCGGAAAGCCGATCATGATCGGCGTCAGCAGGCCCGTCGCGATCCACATGGGCACGGCGAGCAGCCACGCGGGCACCCGCATGCCCCACGGCCGGGTCAGGACCAGTGACAGCAGGATCACGGCGCCGTCCATCAGCACGGTCAGGGAGTTCGCCGCGACCATCATGGCGCGGTGCTCCAGCAGCACGCTGCCGTCCGGTATCCCGAGGTGACTCCCGCCGATCCAGGCGATCTTGAGTGCGAGGTACGGCAGGCAGGAGACGATGGCGACGGCGCGGAGCGCACGGCGCGGCAGGCCGGTGCGGCCCGTCGGGGACGGGGCGGTGCGGTGCGGCGCGGAGGCAGGGGTTTTCGGCATGCCCTCACGGTGCCGCCGCGGGCCCGCCGGGATCCTCGTCCCGTACGACGATCCGCCTCCGCCGGGCGGCGGAGGCGGACTGCCCGAGGACCGTCCACGGGGCCCGCGCGGTGTCCCGGCCGTGTGACGGAGACGCCGAGGGGGCCGGCCGCCGGGGCCCGCAGGGGAGCCGGTGCCCCTTCCGGGTCAGCCCTCCAGGACGAGGACCACCTCGTCGATGTCCTCGCCGCGGGCGTTCGCGTACCCCCTGGTCCGCTCCGTGGGGAGGAACCCGCAGTGCTCCAGCACTCGCAGCGACCCGGCGTTGTCGGCCGCGGCACGGGCTTGGAGGGGGCGCTCGGGGACCTCGGTGAGGAGGGCCCGGAGGGCGGCGGTGGCGATGCCGCGGCCCCAGTGGGCGCGGTCGACCCAGTACGTCACCTCGCGCTCGCCCGGCTCCCCGTACACAGCCGCGCTGCCCACCACGTCGCCGTCCGCCAGGATCGTGCGCAGCACGGCGGACGAGGCCCGGATCCTGGCCCAGTGGGCGTCGAACCGCTCCCGGTCGGCGGGGTCCTCCGGCGTGAACGCGGCCATCCGCAGCGCCTCGGGGTCGTTCATCTGCCGGAAGAACACCGGTAGATCGCTGTCGTGGACCGCACGCAGGGCGATCTCCATCAGAGCCTCCGGGTCGCCAGCGTGAGCCGGTCGCGCGCGTCGAAGAGGGCGTCCTTGACCATCTGCTCGTGGGCGGCTGTCAGCCGCGCCACCGGCACCGAGCAGCTGATCGCGTCCCGGGCCGGTGTGCGGTAGGGGATGGCGACGCCGAAGCAGCGCAGGCCGAGCGTGTTCTCCTCCCGGTCCACGGCGAAGCCCTGCTCGCGCACCTGGTGCAGCTCCTCGATGAGCTTCTCGCGGTCCGTGATCGTGTGCTCGGTCAGCGCGGGCAGCGTCTGCGGCAGCATCCTCCGGACCTGCTCGTCGGTGTACGTGGCGAGCAGCGCCTTGCCGAGCGAGGTGGAGTGCGCGGGCAGCCGGCGCCCCACGCGGGTGAAGGGTCGCAGATAGTGCTGGGACTGGCGGGTCGCGAGGTACACGACGTTCGTGCCGTCGAGGCGCGCCAGATGGATGGTCTCGGTCGTGTCGTCCGAGAGCCGGTCCAGCGTCGGCCGCGCGGCGGCCACGACCTCGTCGCCGTCGATGTACGACGTGCCGACGAGCAGTGCCCGTACGCCGATGCCGTACCGCGTGCCCGTGGCGTCCGTCTCGACCCAGCCGAGTTCGACCAGGGTGCGCAGGAGCATGTACAGGCTGGACTTGGGGTAACCGACGGCCTCCTGGACGGCGGCGAGGGAGTGCATACCGGGGCTGCCGGCGAAGTACTCGAGCAACTCCACCGTCCGCACCGCGGACTTGACCTGCGCGCCGCCGCCCGCCCCGCCGCTCGTCTCGCCTGCCGACATCGCCCTTGACCCCTTCGTTCACGGAGAACTACTGTGCCGAGTCTCCGGCTGTATTCAGCATCAGAGACGGTGTTCAGCATATCGAACAGCCCTGGTGGGTGGCATGGCGTCCGGGCCGACGTCCGGACGTGACGCCCGGACCCGAGGCCCGGGGCCCGTGCCCGGCATCCGGGCCGACGACGGGAGGAATCCGCGGTGGCAGCAGCACCAGTCTGGAGCGTCGACCCCCGTACCGGGAAGCAGCGCGAACAGGTTGCGGTGGAGGCCACACCCGAGGAGGTCGACACTGCCGTGCGGGCCGCGCACGCCGCCCGCGGAGCCCTGGTGGACCGTGCCGTACGCGCCGCCTTCCTGCGCACCGCCGCCGAGCTGCTGGACGGTGCGAGGGACCAGCTCGTGGAGGTCGCCGACGCGGAGACCGTGCTCGGCCCGGTCCGGCTCACCGGCGAACTCGCCCGGACCACCTACCAGTTGCGGGCCTTCGCCGACCTCGTCGACGAGGGCGCCTTCCTCGACGTGGTGATCGACCACCCGAATCCGGCCGCGACCCCGCCCGTCCCCGACCTGCGCCGCTTCAAGGTGCCCCTCGGTGTCGTCGCCGTCTACTCGGCGTCGAACTTCCCCTTCGCCTTCTCCGTCGCCGGCGGCGACACCGCGAGCGCGTTCGCTGCGGGCTGCCCCGTCGTGGTCAAGGCCCACCCCGACCACCCCGCCCTGTCCGAGCTGGTGGCGGTCCTGCTGCGCCGGGCCGCCGCACGGCACGGGATCCCCGAGGGCGTCCTCGGCGTCGTGCACGGCTTCGACTCGGGTGTAGAGCTGGTGCAGCACCCGCTGATCGCCGCGGCCGGCTTCACCGGGTCGGTACGCGGCGGGCGCGCCCTGTTCGAGAGGGCGGCGGCCCGGCCCGCGCCGATCCCCTTCCACGGGGAGCTCGGCTCGCTCAACCCGGTCGTGGTCACCGAGGAGGCGGCGGCCGAGCGCGCCGAGCAGATCGGCGCCGGACTCGCGGGCTCCATGACGCTCGGCATGGGCCAGTTCTGCGTGAAGCCGGGGCTGGTGCTGGCGCCCGCAGGGGAGTCCGGCGACCGGCTGGTGAAGGCACTGACGGACGCGGTCAGCGACACCGAGCCCGGCGTCCTGCTGGACCACCGGATGCGCGCGGCCTTCGTCGTCGGCGTCGCCGAGCGTGCCGAACTGCCCGGCGTCGAGGCGCCGGTGACGCCGGGAGCGGGCGGCGAGCACACCGTCAGCGCGGGCTTCCTGACGGTGCCCGCACGGCACGTCGCGGCCGGTACGCACGAGCTGCTGCTGGAGGAGTGCTTCGGCCCGGTCACCGTCGTCGCACGGTACGAGGACGACGACGAGGTCGCCGCCGTGCTCTCCCGGCTCCCCGGCAACCTCTCCGCGACGGTGCACCTGTCCGGCGACGAGGCCGCGGGCGAGGGGCGCGGCGCGGAGATCCTGGCCGCGCTCACCCCGCTGGCCGGACGCGTCGTGGTCAACGGCTGGCCCACCGGCGTCGCCGTCGCCCCCGCCCAGCACCACGGCGGCCCCTACCCGGCGACCACCTCCACGTCGACCTCCGTCGGCGGCACCGCCGTCGAACGCTGGCTGCGGCCCGTCGCCTACCAGAGCACCCCCGCGGCGCTGCTGCCCCCGGAACTGCGGGACGACAATCCGCTGGGGCTGCCCCGGCGGTTCAACGGGCGCCCGGAGAGCTGAGTGCGTGCCGCGCGGCACCCGCTGGGACACTGACCCCATGGAACTGGAGCTGCCCGAGCTGCCCTTCCTGCTCCGCACCTACGGACCCGACGGGGGCTGGTCGTACGAGGACGGTGTGCTCACCGGGTGGGCGGGTCCGCGCCAGGACCGCTTCGTCCCGCCCACCGGAGAGGCGCTGGACCCGGCGTCCGACGCGCCCCGCCTGCTGGGCGCGCCCACGGGCGACTTCCAGCTGATCGCCCGCGTCACGGTCGGCTTCGCCGCGGCTTTCGACGCCGGGGTGCTCTACGTGCACGTCGGCGAGCGCCGGTGGGCCAAGCTCTGCCTGGAGCGCTCCCCGGACCTGCCCACCGTCTGCACGGTGGTCACCCGGGGCCACTCCGACGACGCGAACTCCTTCGTCGTCGACGGCCCGAGCGTGTGGCTGCGCGTCTCGCGCACGGGGCGTGCGTTCGCCTTCCACGCGTCGACGGACGGGGAGCGGTGGACCTTCGTGCGGATCTTCTCGCTGGGGGAGGGGGAGGAGTCGGCGCAGGCCCTGGTGGGCTTCATGACCCAGTCCCCGGTGGGGGAGGGCTGTGTGGTCACGTACGAGGGCATCCGCTACGAGGACCACTGGCCCAAGGGCCTGCGGGACGGCAGCTGACCCGGGCCTCGGACACCGGGACCCCGTGCGCACCCGGCCCACGCCCCGGCGCCCACCGCACACGGTTCCCCCGTGCACCGGCCGCCTGACCGGGGAATACGCCGCTCCGCTCCTCTGTTCTCCCTCGGAGCGGAGGGTCCCTCCGCAGCCCTACGACACCGTCTGGAGAAAGTCACTCATGCGCGTCGAGATCTGGAGCGACATCGCCTGCCCCTGGTGCTACGTGGGGAAGGCCCGCTTCGAGAAGGCGCTGGCCGCCTTCGCGCACCGGGACGAGGTCGAGGTGGTGCACCGGTCGTTCGAGCTCGACCCGGGGCGCGCCAAGGCCGACACCGCACCCGTGATCCCGATGCTGATGGCGAAGTACGGGATGAGCGAGGAGCAGGCCCGGGCCGGCGAGCGGAACCTGGGCGCCCAGGCTGCGGCCGAGGGGCTGGAGTACCGCACCGAGGGACGCGACCACGGCAACACCTTCGACATGCACCGGCTGCTCCACTTCGCCCGGCAGGAGGGCGGACAGGACGCGCTCATCGGGGTCCTGTACCGGGCGAACTTCGTCGAGGAGCGCTCCGTCTTCGGCGACGACGAACGCCTGGTGGAGCTCGCCGTCGAGGCCGGACTCGACGGCGACGCGGCCCGTGCGGTCCTCGCCGACCCGGACCGCTACGCCGACGCGGTGCGCGCCGACGAGCGCGAGGCCGCAGAACTGGGCGCCAACGGCGTGCCGTTCTTCGTGCTCGACCGCAGGTACGGGGTCTCCGGAGCCCAGCCCGCCGAGGTGTTCACGCAGGCGCTCCAGCAGGCCTGGGGTTCCCGCGCCCCGCTCGGCACGGTCACGGCGGCCACGGATGCCGACGCCGACGCCTGCGGGCCGGACGGGTGTGCCGTACCGCAGCAGTGACACCGGGCCGCAGTCCGGCACCTACGGCGACATCCCAGGTCAGCGGGCATGCATAAGTCATGCTTAGGGAAACCGCGTAAAAATCGGCAATGGACTTCTACTTCCATGGGACGCAGAGTGAGTCCATGGAGACTCTCGAAGGCACTCTCGCCGGCACCGAGTTCGCACCCCGCCCGACCTATCTGAACACGGCGAGCAGCGGGCTGCTCCCCGCCCGCACCGTGCAGGCCATGGGCCGCGCGCTGAGCGCGGCAGCCGCCGGCGAGCCGACGGACATGTTCTCCGACGTGGAGGCCACGCGCGCGGCGTTCGCCCGGCTCGTCGGAGTGCCCGCGCACCGCGTCGCCGCCGGAGCCTCCGTCGCCGTCTACACCGGCCTGATCGCCTCCTCGCTGCCCTCGGGCGCCGAAGTGCTCACCGCGGAGGCCGACTTCAGCTCGCTGGTGAACCCGTTCCACGTCCGGCCCGACCTCAAGGTCCGCTCCGTCCCGCTGGAGCGCGTCGCCGAGTCGGTGCGCCCCGGCACCGACCTGGTCGCCGTCAGCGCCGTGCAGTCGGCGGACGGCCGGATCGCGGACCTGGCGGCGATCCGTGAGGCCGCGCGGGCGCACGGGGCCCGCACGTACATCGACGCGTCGCAGGCCGCCGGCTGGCTGCCGTTCGACGCGGACGCGTACGACTTCTCCGCGGCCGTGGGCTTCAAGTGGCTGCTCTGCCCGCGCGGCGTCGCGTTCTTCGTGGTCCCCGAGGACTTCGGCGGGCTCGCCCCCGTCTTCGCGGGCTGGGTCGCCGGCGAGCGCCCCTGGGACAGCTGCTACGGGCCCGTCGAGGAGCTCGCCCGCTCGGCGCGGCGCTTCGACGAGAGCCCGAGCCTGTTCTCGTACGCCGGTGCCCGGCACTCCCTCGCACTGATCGGGGAGCTGGGCGTGGAGACGGTGCACGCCCACGACGTGGCGCTGGCCGACCGGTTCCGCGCGGGGCTCGCGGAGCTCGGGCGCACCCCCGTGCCCTCGCCCGGCTCGGCCGTCGTCTCCGTGCCGGGACTCGGCTCCCGCCAGCCGGAGCTGGAGCGCGCGGGCATCGCGCTCTCCGACCGGGCCGGTCATCTGCGCGCCGCCTTCCACCTGTACAACTCGGCGGCGGACGTGGACCGGTTGCTGGACGTGCTGTCCCGCTGACGCGGCGCCGCACCCGCGGGGCGTCCGCGCACGCGGCCGGGGGGGGGGCCCGGCCCCGGGGGTGGCGGCCCGGGCGGCGGGGGGGGGGGGGCCCGCGGACCACGGGGGAACCCCCGCCGGCCGGCGAATGCGCGGCCGCGGCCGGGGGGCGCGCGGGCG